>NZ_JBDKXB010000004.1:0-275222 GCF_041197575.1 Thioalkalicoccus limnaeus
GTTGCGAGCCTGGCCCGAGTTGGCCGGCGATGCGCCGCGGCTCGCTGACCTCGAGCGCGCCTGGTTGGCGATGATGGCGCGCGAGGCCCTCGACGTCTTCCGTCTGCCGCGGCTGACCGGCGGGCGGATCGCCGACCTGGTCAGGATCGAGGACCCGAGTCCGCTGTTCGACGCCCGCGCAGATGGCCGCGGAGTGATCCTGACGATGGCCCACTATGGTCGGCTGATCATGCTGCTGGCCGCGCTCGGCGCGGCCGGCCTTCGGCTCAATATGCTGACGATACCGATCGATGCGCGCAATCCGGATCTGGCGCCGGCGATGCGCCGCTATCTCGGGACCAAGGTCGCGCGCCTGCGGGCCTTCATCGGCGGAGACTGGGTCGCAGTCGGCGACTCGCTAAAGCGCGTGTACGAGGGGTTGCGGCGCGGTGAGATCTGGATCATCCTGATGGATGCCCACCTCGCGCACCCGGTCACGCGCGAGCGCTACCCGTTCCTCGGCGGCGAGCTGCGGCTGGCGACCGGTATCCCGCGGCTGGCGGCGCGCACCGGCGCTCGGATCGTCTACGGCGCGGTGCACGAGGACGGTTATCGTCTGCGCGGGCGCTTGTGCGCGCTCGATGCCGATCCGTCACGCGCGATGACCGAAGCGGTCGCCGAACTGGAACGCGACGTCGTCGCCCAGCCCGAGCAATGGTGGCAATGGGCGATCTTCGACTACCTGTGGACACCGGAGGCCGTCTGATGAAACGGGCACTGGTCCTCGGCGCGAACGGCTTCATCGGCAGTGCCGTCACACGTGAACTACTTGCGGCGGGCCACGCGGTGACCGCGGCCGATTGCGTCCGGGATTTCTATGCCTTGGCGCCGCACCCACGCCTCGTCTGTCAGACGCTGGATTTCCTCGACGAGGTCGCGGTGCGGCACACACTGGCTGGCATCGACTGGGTGTTCCACCTGGTTGGTACGACCAAGCCGGCCAGCTCGAATGCGAACATGGCCTTCGATGTCCAATCGAACGTCGTGGGCAGCATCCATCTGCTCGAGGCTGCGGTCGCGCAAGGGGTCGAACGGGTCCTGTTCGCGTCGTCCGGCGGCACCGTGTATGGCCCACCGCGGGCGCTGCCGGTGCGCGAAGACCACCCCACCCATCCGATCGTCTCCTACGGCCTGACCAAACTGATGATCGAAGGCTACGCCGACCTCATCGAGCGCCAGCACGGCCTGCCGACGATCGCGCTGCGGATCGGCAACCCCTACGGCCCGCGTCACTATGACCGGGAACAGGGCGCGATCCCGGTCTTCATCCGCCAACTGCGGCGCGACCAGACGATCGAAATCTGGGGCGACGGCGAGATCGTGCGCGACTATGTCCATGTCGACGACGTCGCCCGCGCCTTCGTTGCCGCGGCCGGGTACCTGGGGCCACACCGCGTTTTCAATATCGGCTCCGGCACGGGCCACAGCCTGCGCGAGATCGTCGCGCGGCTCGAGGCGCTCGCCGGGCGCCAAGCGCGGCTTGTGTTTCGGCCGGCGCGCGGCTTCGACATCCCGGCGATCGTGCTCGATATCGAGCGCGCGCGGGCGGCGTTGGACTGGGCGCCGGCGATCGATTTCGACGATGGGCTGTCTTTGACGTGGGAAGATATGAAATAATGTTCCATTTGCCGGGGCTCGGCTGTGCCAAGCCGGTGCTCGCGGCGCGACGAGGATCGAAACTGTGATCGACAGCACACCCGCGGCTTGCGTGCATCGGTGTTTTCCCTTAGCCTGGATGACGTTCTTGCTCGGGGCATTGTCGCTCGGTGCCTGCACGCCGGCGTTGCCACCGGAGCAAGCGGCGCGTGAGCGGGCCGAGGCCTATTGGGCGGCGATGCTGGTCGGCGATTACATCACGGCCTACCGATACGAGGCCCTGTCGACCGAGTCGGCGGCGGATCTTCAGGGGTATCTGACCAGCCGCGGCGGTCTCCAATACAGCCGCGCGGAGGTCCTTGATGTGCGCTTGGTCGCCGAAGATCGGGCCGAGGTGCTGGTTGCGCTGGCCTATCGCCTGCCGATGCTGGGCACGAGGGACCCGATCGAAGCCGAGGCGTGGAGCGATTGGGTGCTGATCGATGGCGCTTGGTATCACCGGCCGCAGCGCGGGTCGTTTTGGCGGTGATCCGCTTCGGTCTCGCGAGAAATGTTGTAATCATGATGCACTGTAGCATTTTTTTTTTCACGTCCCTTGTCAAGAACGTGGAGGCCCGCTATAGTACAAGCAGCCGTGGAAGTTGCTGCTTGCCAATGGCTGAAGCAATCCCAAGTGGGGCTGTGGCGCAACAGGACTTGGTATCAGGCGTCCCCTTGGATTATCCTAGTGACCGACTCTTGATCCTGGGTTAGAACCCGTGATAATTTCGTCAACAAGGAGTTTCCCAATGAAAAAACTTGGCCTGGCAGTGGCTGTGTCCGCCGCACTCGGCGTCGGTGCAGTGCACGCTTATACGGTAGCCGTACCGGACGATGGTGTCTTGGTGCCCAACGTCATCCATAACGGCGGTGCGGACACCACCGCGATCATGCTGACCAATCACGCGCAGAGTCCTGTATGGGTCTATTGGACCTTTTTCGACGAAGACTCGGTCCACTTGGTCGATGGCCAATTCCGGATGACCGAGAACGACATGCAGCGCGTTGTTTGGTCTGAGGTGTCCGGTGTTGGGCTCGAAAACCAGCGCGGCTATCTCGTCTTCATGGTTGGTGCCAGCGCAACGGATCCAACTCCCCGTGAAGGGCAGGATCTGATCTCGGCGGCCGCCTTCCAAGCCGATGCGTTCAATAATGACGCCATCTTCATCCCGACTTTTCCGATCAACGACGCTGACCTTGAGGCAGGTGCCAATCTGACCACGCTTGACGAGGACTCGCTGGTAAGTTTGGCATCTGGCGCGCCGGCTGGCAGTACCGTCGATATGCGCTATGAGATCCCTGGCGACTTCGAGTCTTCCGTCCTTCTTTGGTCGACCGGGGGCCTCGATGACCGGTTCACCGTCAACATGTTCGACGACAACCAGAACCGCCAGTCGGTGAACTTCATCTGCGAGTTCGATGAGCTGTGCTTCGTCGACCCGCAGGACATCCTCGGTCGTCCAGCTAACTTCCTCAGCGGTTACATTCGTTTCGTTACCGCGGGGACGGACGTCGGTGATTTCGTCAGTTACACGGCCATCCGCGGTACGAGCTTCCCAGCCACGCAGACCGTGCTGAACCCGCATTACGGTGCGCAGCAGAACGGTGGGCCGACACCGCCCCCGCCGCCACCACCGCCGGCGCCTTAATCGCGATATGCTGTTCGCCCTTTGAGGGCGGGCGCGGCGTGGGGATAACGCAAAAGCACCCGGTAGGGTGCTTTTGCGCTTTGGCATCCAATGTTTACGCGGACCGAGACACCGCGCCGCGAATACTTCGGCCGTGAGCCCCGTTTTAGATGAGACACTTGATCAAGCCTCTGGCGTGGGTTGCGCCCATCGTCCTGACCCTCGCCGCGGGCTGTACCGCTGAGCGGGTGGACGACAGTGCCGAGGATCCGCCGACCAGCCTGATGTTGGCGCCGGAACTGAGCGTCTGGGGTGGTGCCCTGATCCGACGCGACGATGGCACATGGCTCGGTACCGCGCTGCATGACGTAGACGAGTTCGGAGTCTGGCGCATCGACGGCGATCGAAAAGCCACGCTGATCGGGCGCTTTCCGACCGGCTATCATCCAGATGGCGTCGCCGTTTGGGATAGCGATCGGTTTGTCGTTGCGGTCGAGGGAACCCGCATGTACCAGTTCTGGCGTATCGACGATGGCAGGATGCGCCTGGAGGGCGAGGCCGAAGGTCCGCTTCCGGCACGCGACCTCGTCGTGGCCGATTTCGATGGCGATGGCCTTCCCGACCTCGTGCTCGCACCCTATGGGGGCGAAGAACTCGCGCTGCTGTGGGGGCAAGGCGGGATCGGTCTGTCGGATGCCCAGTCCTTGCCGGCGGGCCGATCGCCGTGGCATCCGCAGATCGTCGACTGGGATGGCGATGGTCGCCCGGATCTATTGTGGGCCGAATTGGATACCGGAGTGGTACGGCTGGCACGCAACCTGGGGGCGAGGCGGTTCGAGGTCGAGGCGGTTCATGGGGTTTCCGGGGTCACGCCTCGCCATCTCGCCGCGCGCGATCTCAGTGGCGACGGGCGCCCCGATCTGGTCGCAATCGCGGTCGAAATCGGCGCGGCGGAACTGTTGACACCACGGTCGGATGGTGGGCTCGAGGTGGCGAAGCTTCCACCGGTAGGTGCCCTTGGTTACGTTGCGGCCGCGATCCTTGCCGATGGCACGATCCTGCTGGCCGAGGAAGGGCGGGTCATATTAGCTCGCGCGGTAGGGGCGGAGTGGGAGAAACGGACCTTGCCGGCCGGTAGCCTGCCCTCGCCGATCGAACTCTTCGATGTCGATGGTGACGGCGAGGAGGATTTGGTCGTCTACGGCTCGGCACGGAGCGGCGTGATCATCCACTTCGGGCCCTTGTGGGAGCGAGCTGAGCCGCTCGGTATAGTCCAGGCGCCATGACGAGCCCCCCGTTCGTTTTGGTTCGACGCGCCGCCTGGCTGATCCTGGTCGGTCTGCTGTTGTTGGCGGCTCCGTCAATCGATGCCGCGGCTGACACAGCGACGGCGGAGGATCCCACGATCGTCACGATTCTTGACGAGCCTTACCGGCTGTCCGATCTACGGGCCTTCGTCGCCGCGCGGCCCCCGTTGCGCGTGCATCTGACCACTGGCGAGGGGCTGCGTCAGTTGGTCGACGAGTTCATCGATGCGATGGTCTTTCGCCGTGAGGGCGAGCGCTTAGCGCTTCCGATGCCATCCGGCGTCGAGGCCGGCCAGGATGCGTTCTACTTCGAGTCGCGCGCGCGACTGGTGCCACGCTGTTCGCCGCCCTCCGAGGAGGAGGCGCGGGCGGCGTTCGAGGCCGATCCAGCGCGCTTCGCCACGCCGCCGTTCGTGCGGGTGTCGCGACTGCTGTGGTCGCGAGCGACACCGATCGAGGGCCGCGCTGCGAACGCGTATCTCGCCGAGGCCGCCGAGCAGATACGGCGCGGCGAGCTGGACTTCGCGATGCTCCTGGACACGCTGGTAGGAGACTCGACCGACGAGCTGCTGAGGCAGGGCGATCTCGGTTTCGTGAAGCTTGCCCCCGTCCGGCAGCGGACCGACCCGTTGGAACAAGCACTGGCCGAGGCCCCGGTCGGTGCCTTGCTCGGCCCGATCGACTCGGACGGCTATCTGTCGCTGCTCCAGGTCACGGACCGCCGAGAGCCTATCCTGCCGAGCTGGCCGGCGGCGCGGTCCGCCATAGAGCGCGAACTGCTCGCCACATGCCGCGCCCGGGCCCTGGCCGAGACCCGCTCTGAGCTGTTCGCCCGTTACCGTGTCGAGGTCAACGAGGAGACGGTCTCGGCGCTGCGGCCCGTGACCGCTCCGCCAGTTCGGCGATGACGGTGCTCGGCGTGCCCGAACCAGTTCGCGTTCACCCCGGCATCGACAAGGTCGGGGAGCGCACACGGATCGCGCCGGATGTGTCCGTGCTTCGTTTTGGGCCTGGTGGGCGCGGGATCGAGATCGGCTCGGATTGCACCTTGTATACGGCCGTGCGCCTAGTCATCGGCGACCCCGGCCAGTACCGACACACAGGCCTGGCGATCGGCGACCGCGTGCATGTCAATGTCGCGGCCTACCTGTCCGGCGAGGGCGGTCTGACGATCGGCGATGACTGCCTGATCGGCCCGCATGCCCGGCTGCTCTCCGCCGGCCATGAGATCGACGATGGCGAGCCGGTTATCGCCCGCGCCCCCTTGACCTACGGCCCGATCGCCATCGGGTGCGGCGCCTGGATCGGCGCCGGGGCGACGCTGCTGCCGGGCGTTTCGATTGGGCGCGGCGCCGTCGTCGGCGCCGGTGCCGTCGTCACCCGGTCGGTGCCCGACTTCGCGGTGTTCGCCGGGGTGCCGGCCCGGGCGATCCGCTACCGTCGCGGTTTCGAGCCGTCCGGCTTGAATGGCTTGGTCGCTTGGCTGCGCAGTCGGCGTCGCGCGGGGCAGCGGTCCGGGCCTAGCGGCTAATCCGGGGCGGGCGCATGGATCCCGACAAGTGTCCGGCTCCCGACGATCTCAATCCGCCGCGCTACAGCTACGCCTTCGACCCGGGGGAGGACACTACCGCGAGCAAGGTGCTCCGGCTGATCGGTCCAGCGCAGCGGATCCTCGAGCTCGGACCGGGTCCGGGGGTGATGACCAGAGTCTTGCACGAACGTGGCGCCGCCGTGACGGCGATCGAGTACGACCCCGGTCTTGCCGAACTGGCGCGGCCTTTCTGCGAGCGGTTGATCCTTGCCGATCTTGACCACCTCGACTTCGACGAATCACTGGGTGGGCAAAGGTTCGAAGCCGTGATCGCCGCCGATGTCCTCGAGCACCTGACGGATCCGTGGGCCTGCTTGCGCCGCGTTCGCCCCCTGATCGACGACGGCGGTGTACTGGTCGTATCGATCCCGAACGTCGCGCATGGCGCCGTCGTCGCCCAGTTGCTGCAGGGACGTTTCCCCTATACCGAGCAAGGCCTGCTGGATCGCACGCACCTGCGGTTCTTCGCGCGCCGCGATGTCGAGGATCTGCTGCTAACGACCGGCTTCGTCCCGCTGATCTGGGAGCGCAACCGGCTATCGGCAGCGGCGAGCGAGTTCGCGCACGCCTGGTATCGGTTGCCGGAGGCGGTCCGCGAGGCCTTGGCGCGGGAGCCAGACGCGCAGACCTACCAATTCATCGTTCAGGCCCAAGTCGCCGACACGGCCGGCTGGTCGAGTCGAATGCGGGCGGACCGAGAGAACCTCGAGCGGGACGTCCAGCGTCTGCGCGCTGAGCTCGACCATGCATCGGGTTACATAGAGGCCTTCCACCAAGCCCGAGACCTGATCGCCGAACGGGACCGAAGTCTCGCCGAACGGGACCGAAGCCTGGCCGATGTTCAGCGGGCGCGTGTCCAGGCCGAAGGGTTGCTCGCCGAGCGGCTTGCCGTGATCGCCGCCCAAGCGGAGATGATCGAGTCGCTCCGGTCGCAGCTCGAGGTCGCCCGGATGCGGCTGCGCGAACGCCTCGCGAGGGCGCTGCGGCGCCTATGGCCGCGTTGACCGGACACATACCGGTGGCGCGGGGTGCTGGAACACGACCGAGAAGTGCCGATGAAGCGAGCGACGATGCTGCACCCGTGACACACTGTCGCCCCGCAGGCGGCAGCTAGAGGGCGCTGTTTCTCATCCGCCGCGCAATTTCCAGCAGAGGCCGATGCCACAAATGTCACGCGCCATCAGGGACGCGAGGGGCCGTCTTCGGTGGGATGCGTTCTCGGGAGTAAAGGACTCACGTCGTCCTCGTGCACCGCGAGTACCTCCGGATAGCAGGAAAGCTCCCGAAGCTCGTCGGCGGTCACCTGGAGGGCCACCCCTGGAACGCTCAGTAGGGGTTTCGTCGCCAACTCGGCGGAGGAACTGTGGCCAAACTCGAGGAGCCTCTCGGTCACTCGCGCTACCACGCCGTCGAACAGCCCCTGTCGATCCATGTCGGTTGCGGAATCCGTCGCGCCGGGAGGCGGGGTGAAGGGTCGCAGTCGCACGATAACGGGCAGACGCCCCGCTTCTATTGCGCGTTCGATCAACTCCGGGGGGACGGTCACCTTCGATTCGCGGCTCATGGTCAAGGAGTCTGATTTGCAGGGCTCATCGGGTGTCCAGGACATAAGACTCGATGGCGCATCGAAGACATCTGGTAGCAGAGACGCAGAGAATGTTGGTGCTGCGCTTGCCCAAGAGACACCGCCAAACAAGAAGCCGGCCAAGAGCCAGGCCGCTGCTTCGTGATGCGAAACCCATCGCGAAAACACCATTCACGCTGCTCCCCGAATGGACCGCCAAAGCACACCAACCCTCGGCGAGTTGCTGCGTCCGAACGCCGCGGGGGGCGGTGTCCGGACGCGTCCTTCTGAACAGGGCTTAGTGCGCCCTCACCGCGCGACGGCGCTTTCGGTACCGGGCAAGGTTGTGCCGGCCGTTGGGCTTGCGGTGTTGTGACCGGTTAGCCGGCGGGGTTTTCGCTCAGGGTCGCCCAGTCGACGAAGAACTCGTCGCCGGTCGACTCCGGGTTTCTCGAGACCCCGACACCGACCCGGCCACTGGTCAATGAATTGTCGGACCCTTCCCAGACCTTGGTGCCATTGATGTAAAAGGCGAGCTGGTCTCCGATCGCCACGACGCGAAGGGTATTGAAGGCCTCTCCCGTGTCGATAGCCGTTGACGCCTGCAACGGGACCACGATTGTGACCTGCCCGTCGACCCGCTTCCGAACGCTGAAATTCCCGCTCCGGGTGTAACTGAAAAGGTACCCTTCGGCCGGAAGGCCGTCGCTCAGGGTGGCACCACTCGCGCGGATGATGAGGGAATTCGAAGACTCGTTGTCAGCCGAAAACCGCCGCACACGAGCCGAATAGTCCAGATCATCATACTCCGCGTTATAGGTGGATACTGCCCATTGGTTGCTAACGCCCGTGGTGTAGTAGTACTCGTTGTCAACAACCGCCCAAGTCCCCGAGTGCTGGGTCCAATTGCTCGCGTTCCCATCGTTGAACTGTTCATCGAACCCGCCCGTCGCCGCCGATACGACGAACGCCATGCCGTCACTCCAGGGTCCGAAACCGGCCGTGTTCCAGCCGAGGACCCACCAGCTCGCATTGCCAGTTGCCAGTGACACCGCCGGTGCGACCGAGCAAGTTCCGGTCCCGTTCGCGCACCCGGCCGCGCTGGCACTGAACCATTGGTTGATTCGGACGCCGGTCGCGTCTTGGACATAGAGGTAATAGTGTGTCGCGCCGCTGGCCGCGTTCCACATATAGGCCGGCTGATTCGAAGTGATCGTGCCGGTCGGGGACACCTGTACTGGCTTGTCTGGAGCAACTTGACCGCTGCTCACGGTGAATGCCATGCCGTCACTCCAGGGTCCGAAACCGGCCGTGTTCCAGCCGAGGACCCACCAGCTAGCATTGCCCGTTGCCAGCGACACCGGCGGTGTGACCGAGCAAGTTCCGGTCCCGTTCGCGCACCCGGCCGCGCTGGCACTGAACCATTGGTTGATTCGGACGCCGGTCGCGTCTTGGACATAGAGGTAGTAGTGTGCCGCGCCGCTGGCCGGGTTCCACATATAGGCCGGCCGATTCGTCGTGATCGTGCCGGTCGGGGACACCTGTACTGGCTTGTCTGGAGCAACTTGACCGCTGCTCACGGTGAAGGCCATGCCGTCACTCCAGGGTCCGAAACCGGCCGTGTTCCAGCCGAGGACCCACCAGCTAGCATTGCCCGTTGCCAGCGACACCGCCGGTGTGACCGAGCAAGTTCCGGTCCCGTTCGCGCACCCGGCCGCGCTGGCACTGAACCATTGGTTGATTCGGACGCCGGTCGCGTCTTGGACATAGAGGTAATAGTGTGTCGCGCCGCTGGCCGGGTTCCACATATAGGCCGGCCGATTCGTCGTGATCGTGCCGGTCGGGGACACCTGCGTCGGTTTGCCCGGAACTCCACCTTCGTCGAGTTGATCCACGGCATCAGCGAGTTGAATGCGTGGTTTGACCCGATTGCCGGCCCCGGAACGGGAATCAGTGATCGACTTGCCCGTTGTCTCGAGGCTGTCGAGTATCTCGGCCACGCCGGCGTCCGGGTTGACTTCCCTGAGCACGGCCCACGCACCGGCCACGTGCGGGGCCGCCATCGATGTCCCTGAAAAGACGCTGTACGTGTCTCCCGGGACTGATGAGTTGATGCTGCTTCCCGGCGCCAAAAGGTCGAGAAAGGACGCGCTATTCGAAAAGGATGACACGACATCGGTTTTGGTCGTGCTGCCGACACTGACGGCCGTCGAGACGCATGCCGGCGCGCTTAGCGCGCCTGTGAAGCCGTTGTTTCCACTCGCCACCACTGTGGCGATTCGTGCATTGCGCAGATTGTCGATGATTGGCTTATAAGGCTCGGCGTCGCACGGCGCGGTGTATTGACCGCCGCCGAGAGTCATATTGGCCGAGGCGATCTGATAGGTGTTGCGCAGCGCATAGACGCGCTCTAAACCCAGGATTATGTCACTTGTAAACGCGAACACGCACGGTGACGTGTAGCCACTATTGATGCAAGCCGAACCGCTGAACTGCGAAAAGACCTGGATGGCAATCAGATTCGCGTCGCTGGCCACGCCGGAGAAGGCCGTTCCCTTTCCGGCGGCGATGCCTGCGACGTGCGTGCCGTGACCACAGCCAGCGACGGTCGTCGGGCAATCCAGCCCGGAATCCGGAGCCGTCGAGGAGGTTGCCCCGCCCGGGCATAGAGAGGTCACGCCTTGAGCGGCCACGTTCGACGAATAACAGGCCTCGGAGACGACCTTGCCGCTCAGGAACGGGTGATTCTTCATGACGCCGGTGTCGAGGATCGCGATGGTCCACCCGGATCCGGTGCGGCCACGAAACGAGTCGTCCGCTTCCCCGCCGATCAATGGCACGCTGTCCGCGAGGGCCGGCGGATAGGCGCGGTCCTCGACGACATCCAATACCTCGGGATCCTCCAGCAGCTCGGCGATGTCCTGCGCCGTGGCCGCCATGGCAAAGGCTGGTGTCACCTCGAAGCGCTTCACGGCCACCTCTTCCGGCTCCGAGAAGGCCATCGAGGACAACCGGCCCAACACCCTATCCTGCGCCGAGGCGAGGCGCTCGCGCTGCGCGCTCACCTCGGCCGCCTCCAGTGCCCCCTCGGGCCGGGTCTCGACCTTCAGCCTGACGATGACTGGGGCGCGGCCGTGTTCGTGGGCCTGATCCAGCAACGCCTGGTGGCGCTGCGCTGCGTCGAAGTCCTCCGCGAACGCACCATCGAGCGACTCTTCGAACCATTCGAATGGCTCGGGCACATCGCCCTGATCCGGAGGGCCATCGACGGCGTGCCCGGCGAACGACATCGACAGCAACGACAACACGGCCGCCGCTGCCAGCACGCCGTGGCGCATGCGCTGCGGCCTGGTGTGGTTATCTACATGCATGGTCTAGGTTCTCCCTGTTCGACCCACGAGTTTTGGAAGTAAAACGCCCCGCTCCAGGCCTTTTTCTCGGCGCATCGAGGACGCTCCCGTCGCGTACCAGACCCGATGTCAACCGCCAAGCTGCAGAGCGTGTTCGACGACCGGAATCCGACGGGTTATCCTTTGTACCGCAAAAGTTTGGCGAAAGACGAGGTAAGGACGGTCGGCTGATCCGACGAGAGTTGCCGTTCGTCGGTAACCATTCTGGAGCGGGTCGGCCGGCGTGGATTCATGGCGAGGGCTGTCGTCGTTGCGCGAGGCAGAGTCCGTCAGAAACGGGAAGGCAGCGTTGGGGCGCCTATGTCAGTGAAGCGCGAGCCGAAGCATCCCCGGAAGGGAGAGCAATCCAGGCGCTCTGATGCCGTCCACGCCGATCGTTCAGCTGTTCGTCGTGCCGGTCGACGGATGGCTGGACAACGATGACCGCATAGGTTCGTTTCTGGATCCGTGTCACCCGGGCTTGGTGATGGCGGCAGGAATCGCCGTCGTAGGGCCGCTGGGACGTGGGCGTCGGCGGAAGGTAGGGTGAACGGAAAGATCCGTCTCGCGACTCGACGAGCGTCAGGGTGGGTTGTTCTATCTCGGACCACTTGGTGCGGGACCAGCGTTCCCCCAGGCACCAAGCCGGGGCGTCTCCTCTGGCGACGCCGATGATGTAGAATAGCGCCCTGGTCACCGGAGACGATGCATGAGCGACGAGAAAACGACGACCCATTTCGGCTATCAGCAGGTACCCGTCCACGAGAAGGCCAGCCGGGTCCGTGCCGTGTTCGACTCGGTCGCCGACCGCTATGATCTGATGAACGATCTGATGTCGCTCGGTATCCATCGGCTGTGGAAACGCCAGGCCGTCGAATTGGCCGGGCTGCGCCGCGGTCAGCGGGTGCTGGATCTGGCGGCCGGGACCGGGGATCTCTGCGAACGTTTTGCCGGGATCGTCGGCGCGGATGGCCAGGTCGTCTTCACCGATATCAATGCCGCGATGCTCGGGCGCGGGCGCGACCGACTGACTGACTCGGGGCTGGTCGGCAACCTGTACTACGCGCTGGCCAACGCCGAGACCTTGCCGTTCGTCTCCGATCACTTCGACTGCGTGACGATCGCGTTCGGGCTGCGCAACGTCACCCATAAGCAGCACGCGCTCGACGAGATGTTCCGGGTGTTGCGCCCGGGCGGGCGGGCCTTGATCCTCGAGTTTTCGCAGCCGGTGGCGGCGCCGTTGCGCCGCGTTTACGACCTGTATTCGTTCACGGTCCTGCCAGCGCTTGGCAAGTTCATCGTCAAGGACGCCGACAGCTATCGCTATCTGGCCGAGTCGATCCGCATGCACCCGGACCAGGAAACGCTGCGCGCGATGATGGAACAGAGCGGTTTCGAGCGCTGCGATTTCTTCAACCTGTCGGGCGGCATCGTCGCCATCCATCGAGGTTACAAGCTGTGACCACCGGTATCCCGATCCCGGACGCCGCGCTGGCCCTGGTCGAGCGCGCATTGAACCAGGTCATCGCGCTCGACCCCGAGGGCGCGCGCCGGCTCGCGGCGCTGCAGGGGCGCGTGATCCTGATCGAATTCAGCGGGTTCGGTACCCGCTTCTATCTGTTGCCGGGTGTCGACCGGCTGCAACTGTTCGGCGCCTACGATGCGGCACCCGATTGCACGCTGCGTGGGACGCCCTTGGCATTGGCGCGGATCGGTCTGACCGAACGACGCACGGATTCCCTTTTCACCGGCGATGTCGAGGTCGACGGCGACACGGCGCTGGCACAGCAATTCGGCCAGTTCATCGCCGAGCTCGACATCGATTGGGAGGAGCAGCTGGCGCATCTGATCGGGGATTCGCTCGCGCACCAGATCGGCGAGACCGCGCGTGCCGCCGGCGATTGGGGGCAGCGCTCCGGCGACACGCTGATCCGGGATCTGCGCGAGTATCTGCAGGAGGAGGCCCGGTTGGTACCGACCGACTACGAGGTGCGCGCCTTCATTGCCGAGGTCGATACGCTGCGTGACGATGTCGAGCGGCTCGCCGCCCGCGTCGAGCGGCTCGGCCGCGACTACTGAGGCCGACGCCCCATGATGACGCCGATCGGCCAGGCGCTGCGTCTGATCCACATCAATCGCATCCTGCTGCGGCACGGGCTCGACGAGGTGGTCCTGACGATTCCCGTCTTCCGGCCGCTGCGGTTCGTACTCTACCTATCGCCATGGTACTGGTTTCGCGGCCCGTTGCCGCCGTACCCGGAGCGGATCCGTCGCGCCCTCGAGGATCTCGGGCCCATCTTCGTCAAGTTCGGCCAGATCCTGTCGACGCGCCGCGATCTGCTGCCCGATGACCTGGCGAACGAACTCGCGCGACTCCAGGATCGGGTGCCGCCGTTCCCGGGCCGCGACGCGCGCGCGATCATCGAGCAGGCCTGGGGGCGGCCGATCGAGACGGTCCTCGACGAATTCGACGAGATCCCGCTGGCGTCGGCCTCGATCGCGCAGGTCCATACCGCCCGGCTCGAGGACGGTCGCCCGGTCGTCGTCAAGGTGCTGCGACCCGGCATCGAACGAACGATCCGCCGCGATGTGAGCCTGCTCTATGTGGTCGCCGGGCTGGCGCAGCGCTATTGGAAGGACGGGCGACGGCTGCGTCCGGTCGATGTGGTCCGCGAGTACGAACGGACCATCTTCGACGAACTGGACATGCAGCGCGAGGCGGCGAATGCGTCACTGCTGCGACGCAATTTCCTCAACAGCGAGCTGCTCTACGTCCCCGAGGTTTTCTGGGATCTGACGCGGGCCAATGTGCTGGTCATCGAACAGATCTTCGGCACCCAGGTCAGCGATGTCGCGGCGCTGAAGGCGCAGGGCGTCAGCATGCGGCTGCTCGGCGAGCGAGGGGTCGAGATCTTCTTCACGCAGGTCTTCCGCGACAACTTCTTCCACGCGGACATGCATCCGGGCAACATCTTCGTCGAGCCGTCCGGGCGCTACATCGCCGTCGACTTCGGCATCGTCGGGACGCTGAGCACCGAGGACCAGCGGTATCTCGCCGAGAACTTGCTGGCCTTCTTTCACCGCGATTACCGACGCGTTGCCGAGCTGCACGTCGAGAGCGGCTGGGTGCCGGCGCACACCCGCATCGAGGAATTCGAGTCGGCAATCCGCACCGTCAGCGAGCCGATCTTCGAGAAGCCGCTGGCCGAGATCTCGTTCGGTCATTTCCTAGTGCGCCTGTTCCAGGTCGCACGCCGCTTCGACATGGAGATCCAGCCGCAACTCGTGCTGCTCGAGAAGACGCTGCTGAACATCGAGGGTCTTGGCCGCATGCTCTATCCGCAGCTCGATCTGTGGACCACGGCCAAGCCCTTCATGGAGCGCTGGATCGAGGAACGGGTCGGCCCGAAGGCGTTCCTCGAACACAGTCGCCGCAACCTCGCGCCGTTGTCCGAGCGCCTGCCCGACGTGCCTTTGCTCGCGTACCAGGTGCTCGATGGCCTCGCCCGCGAGCGCCTCGCGGTGCAATGGCGGTCCGCCGAGATCGACCGGCTGCGCCACGAGGTCCGCGCCGGCCACGCGCGGGCCGCCGCCAATATCGGCGCCGCGAGCCTGCTGCTGTGTGGAACCCTGCTGTTGCTCCTCGGCCCCGGACCGCTGTTATCCGAGACCGTCGCGCAATTGCTCGCCGGCGCCTTTTTCGTAGCCGCGATCCTGCTCTTCGTATGGCGACCGCGCCAACCCTTGCCGAACCCGCGTTGATTGGCCAGCGCGTTGCGCCCGACGACGACAGCCGAGGTCCTTGATTTAGCGGCCGACGTGCCTAACCGGTCTCGCTGTCAGCCGCCGGTGACTGGCGGGAAGAAGGCGACCTCGTCGCCGTCGCTGATCGGGGTCGACGGGCGTGCCATGGCTTGATTGACGGCGCTCAGCGGGCGCGCGTCGGCGGCGAAGGCCTCGGCCCAGGCGCCGCCGCGGGCCGCGAGCCGGTCGGCGAGATCGGCGACCGTGAGGGAGTGGGTCGGCGTCGGGTCGAAGGTCTCGTCGGCGCAGCCGACCCGTTCGCGAAGGCTCGCGAAGTACAGGATCCGGATCATGTCAGTAGCTCGCTGAACGGCAGGTATTGCACGAGATCGCCACGCGCGAGGACGCGCCCCTCGGGGATCACCGCCAGGCCGTTGGCCCAGACCACCGATGAGAGCATCGCCGAAGACCGGTGCGGAAACAAGGTCACACGTGGCAGGCCCTCGTCGGTGTCGATGCGGGCCCGCACATACTCGCGCCGTTTCTTGTCGGGCCGCGGCCAGTCGAAATCGGCGCGACCCCACCATGTCGGCGCCGTGACCTCGCCGAGCATGCCTTGTCGGTGCAGGATGAAGGGGCGAATCAGCAGCACGAAGACGACGAACAGCGCGACCGGGTTGCCGGGGCTGCCGATCACCGGCGTGGTGCCGACCTGGCCGAACAGGAGCGGCTTGCCGGGGCGGATCGCGAGCTTCCAGAGATCGACCCGGCCGAGCCGGGCCACGGCCGGCTTCACATGGTCTTCTTCACCGACCGAGACCCCGCCGCTGGTCAGGATCAGGTCGGCGGATGCGGCCGCTTCGGCGAGCGCGGCCTCGGTCGCGGGCAAGGTGTCACCGACGACGCCGAGATCGAGGATCTCGCAGCCGAGGGTCGTCAGCAGTGCGCGCAGCAGGTGCCGGTTGGAGTTGTAGATCTGACCCGGTGCCAGCGGCTGGCCGGGCGCGGCGAGCTCATCCCCGGTGGCCAGGATCGCAACCGTGAGGCGCCGCCGCACCGCGAGTTCGGCGACGCCGACGGTCGCGGCCAGCCCCAGGTGCTGCGGGCCCAGGCGGGTGCCGGCGGTCAGGGCCGCGGCGCCGCTCTCGATCTCCTCGCCGGCGCGGCGGATGTTGTCACCGGGCTGCGGGCGGGTGTGGATCTCGACCCCATCGCCGTCGGGAACGCAGGCCTCCTGGACCACGACGGCATCGGCACCCGGCGGAACCGGAGCCCCGGTGAAGATCCGCGCGGCCGTGCCCGGTTCGAGCTCCGTGCCGACGCGCCCGGCCGGGATCCGCTGCGAGATGCGCAGGCGCGGGTTCACGTCGGTTAGGTCCGCGGTGCGCAGCGCGTAGCCGTCCATCGCGCTGTTGTCCCAACCCGGTACCCGAATCGCACTGACGACCGCCTCGGCGAGCACGCGGCCGAGCGCGTCATCGATCGGCACCCGCTCGATCTCTTGGATCGGATCGGCGGCCGCGAGCAACCTAGCCAGCGCCGCCTCGATTGGCCAGGGCGCGTCAGGGTGCGTACCGCAATCGTTCGCGTTCGTCGTCGCGCCCCCGGTCATGATTCGTGGAACCGCGGCAAGAGTTGCACGAAGTTACAGGGTCTCGTGCGGTGATCGAGTTGCGCCGCGAGGATCTGGTCCCAGGCGGTGCGGCAGGCCCCGGTCGAACCCGGCAGGCAGAAGATCAGGGTCCCATTGGCGAGGCCGCCGAGTGCGCGCGACTGGATCGTCGAGGTCCCGATCTCGGCGAACGAGACTTGCCGAAAGACCTCGCCGAACCCGTCGATCAGCTTGTCGCACAGCGGCGCGACGGCCTCGGGTGTGCTGTCGCGGCCGGTCAGGCCGGTCCCGCCGGTACTGATCACGACCTGGACACTCGAGTCGGCGATCCATTGCGAGAAGATCGCGCGCAGACGGTAGATGTCATCGGGCAGGATCGCCTTCGCGACGACCTGATGACCGGCGGCCTCGGCGCGTTCTTTGAGCAGATGCCCCGAGGTGTCCTCGGCCTCGCCGCGGCTGTCCGAGACGGTGAGGATCGCGATCTTCAGGGGGACGAAGCCGGTGTCGGCGAAATGCTCGCTCATGGTGGTGCCCTATCTTGTTATCGTCGTTCGCGGTGGCTGCTCAGATGTCGCTCGCGCCGTGGGGACGCGAGCAGCCCCCTGTCACAGCCATTTGGGAACGAGAATCAGGGCCCAGGTGACAAAAGTAAAGACCAGGCTGCTGAGAACCGCCGCGGAGGCGATGTCCTTGGCCCGCGCCGAGAGTTCATGCCGTTCATAGCCGACCCGGTCGACGTTCGCCTCGATCGCCGAGTTGAGCAGCTCGACGATCGGCACGATCAGCAGGCTGCCGACCAAAAGCGCGCGCTCGACCGGCGTCTCGCCGAGCCAGAGCGCGATCGGCACGAGCGGGATCAGCGCGATGACCTCCTGCCGGAAGGCCTCCTCGTGTCGGAAACAAGCCCGAAGCCCCTTGATCGAGAACCCGAAGGCGCGAACGATGCGGCGCCAACCGCGCGCGTTATGATTCGCCATCGTTGCTCGTCGGCCGCCAGGCCAGATCCAGCCGCCGCGCGGCGCGCACGTCGTCGAGGCGGCGCACCGGCAGACTGTGGGGGGCTTCGCGAACCAGCTCGGGCTGGGTGCGTGCCTCGTCGCGGATTTTTATCAGCGCCTCGACGAAGCCGTCGAGCTCCTCCTTGGTCTCGGTCTCGGTCGGCTCGATCAACAGGCACTCGGGGACCAGCAGCGGAAAGTAGGTCGTCGGCGCGTGGAACCCGTAATCGAGCAGCCGCTTGGCGAAATCCATCGCTGTGACACCCAATTCCTTCGCCTCGCGGCGCAGCGTCACGATGAACTCGTGACTCGCGCGCCGCCTCGGATAGGCCGCCTCGAAGCCGGCCTCGGTCAGGCGCTTGAACAGGTAGTTCGCGTTCAGCGTCGCGTACTCGGCGACCCGTGGCATCCCCTCGCGGCCGAGCATCCGGGCGTAGACATAGGCGCGCAGCAGGATCCCGATGTTGCCACCGAATGCGGTCAGCCGGCCGATGCTGGTCGGGCGCTCGCGCTCGGTCAGCCAGCGGTAGCCCTGCTCGGTCCGCTCGACGATCGGCACCGGCAGATAGGGCTCGAGGCGCCGCGACACGCCGACCGGTCCGGCCCCGGGGCCGCCGCCGCCGTGCGGTGTCGAGAAGGTCTTGTGCAGGTTCATGTGGATGACGTCGAAGCCCATGTCGCCCGGGCGGACCTTGCCGAGGATCGCATTGAGGTTCGCGCCATCGTAGTAGAGCAGGCCGCCGGCCTCGTGAACGGTCGCCGCGATCGCGTCTATGCCGCGCTCGAAGACCCCGACCGTACTCGGATTCGTCAGCATGATGCCGGCGGTCTGCGGCCCGACCCGCTCGCGCAGCGCGGCGATGTCGACGTCGCCGTCGGCACCCGTCGGGATCTCCCGGACCTCGAACCCGCACATGACAGCCGAGGCTGGATTCGTGCCATGGGCCGCGTCTGGCACCAGGATCTGGGTGCGGGCCGTGTCGCCACGCGCCTGATGGTAGGCGCGGATCATCGCGACCCCGGCGAATTCGCCTTGGGCGCCGGCGGCCGGGGCGAGCGACACCGCTGGCATCCCGGTCACCTCTTTGAAGATCTCCTGGAGTTCGTACAGGCAGGCGAGCAGGCCCTGGCCGTGCGCGTCGGGCGCGAGCGGGTGGCGCGCGAGGAAACCCGGCAGCATCGCGAGTGCATGGCAGGCGCGCGGGTTGTACTTCATCGTGCACGAGCCCAGCGGATAGAACTGGGTGTCGATCGAGAAGTTCTTCTGCGACAGCCGCGTGTAATGGCGGACCGCCTGCAGCTCGGAGACCTCGGGCAGGGCCGGTGACCGGCGGCGGCGGAACCGCTCCGGCAGGTCTGGTAGGGTGGTCGGCGGTGACGGTGACTGGGCCGCGGCCCGGCGCCCGGGGCGCGAAGCGTCTTGTATCAACATCGGATTTGGCGGTGGTGGCTGTGATCGATCGTGGTAGGGCTGTTCGCATGGCGTCGTCGCGACGCTGTTCGTTATCATGTCGGTGTGCCTCGGGCCTCGATCAGCCGGCGCAGCCGGGCGGCGTACTCGTCGATCTCATCGGCGGTCCGCACCTCGGTCGCGCAGACCAGGATCGCCGAGCCGAGCTCCGGGTACTCCAGGCCCAGGTCGTAACCGCCGAGGATCCCGTCGGCGATCAGGTCCTGCAACAAGGGTGCGGCCGGAACCGGCAGCCGCAGCGCCTGCTCGTGAAAAGTCGGCCCGTTGAACAAGGGCGCGATGCCGGGGATCTCGCCGAGTCGGTCGACGAGCCGCGCGGTGTTCGCGCGGCAGGCGTCGGCGACCCGCGCCAATCCAGCCTGGCCGAGCAAGGCGAGATGGATGGTCGCCGCGGTGACCAGCAAGCCCTGGTTCGTGCAGATGTTCGAGGTCGCCTTCGCGCGGCGGATGTGCTGTTCTCGGGCCTGCAGGGTCAAACTGAATCCGGGCCGGCCGTCGAGGTCCAGCGTGCGCCCGACGAGCCGTCCCGGCATCTGGCGCACCAAATCCTGACGGCAGCACAGGAAACCGGCATAGGGCCCGCCCGACGCGAGTGGTATGCCGAGCGGCTGTACATCGCCGCAGGCGATGTCGGCGCCGCTCGTGCCCCAGTCGCCGGGTGGCGCGAGCCGCGCCAGCGTCACCGGGTTGACGACGCCGACGACTAGCGCGCCCTGGGCCTGCGCCCAGTCGGTCAGCGCGTCGACCTCCTCGAGCACGCCGAAGAAGTTCGGCTGTGGCAGGACCAGGGCCGCGAAGGGTTCGCCGCCGGCCGCCTCCTCGACGGCCGCGAGTGGCGTCTGGCCGGTCGCCGCGTCGAACGCGATCGGGATCAGCTCGATCCCCTGGCTCGCGACCAGCGTGGTCAGGGTCCGACGGTAGGCCGGGTGCAAGGCGCGTGGCACCAGGATCCGCCGAGCGGTCACGCCGCGATTCGCACGCACCGCC
This sequence comes from Thioalkalicoccus limnaeus, assembly GCF_041197575.1. NCBI lineage: Bacteria > Pseudomonadati > Pseudomonadota > Gammaproteobacteria > Chromatiales > Chromatiaceae > Thioalkalicoccus > Thioalkalicoccus limnaeus. Next base: position 19,969 of record NZ_JBDKXB010000004.1, read on the forward strand.
ATCAGCAGGGCCTCGGCCAGGCCGGATGCGCCGTCGTACAGCGAAGCGTTCGAGACCGCGAGCCCGGTCAGCGCCGTCATCATCGACTGGAATTCGAACAAGAGCTGCAAGGTGCCCTGGCTCGCCTCGGCCTGATAAGGGGTATAGGCGCTGTAGAACTCGCCCCGTGCGGCGATCTGCCAGACCGCGGCCGGGATATGGTGGTCGTAGGCGCCGGCGCCGACGAAGCAGATCGGCTGTCCGTCGGCGCGCGCGCGCGCCTGCATCAGCCGTGCGATGTCCATCTCCGGCAGCCCCGGCGGGATGCCGTCGAGCGCGCCCGCGCGCAAGCCGGCCGGGATCTCGTCGAACAGGTCATCGAGGGTCGCGACGCCTATGGTCGCGAGCATGTCGGCCGTGTCGGCCTCGGTGTGCGGAATGAAGGGCATGGTAATCGTCGGTCGGTGGCGAGTGTTGGCGGCCGCCGGGGTGGGCCGCCGGGTTTGTTCGAGACCTCTCAGGCCTCGTCGGCCAGCGTCTGCGTGTAGGCCGGCGCGTCGAGCAGGGCGTCGAGTGCCGCTCGGTCGGCGATGCGCAGCTTGAAGATCCAGCCCGCGCCGTAGGGATCCTGATTGACGGTCTCCGGGGCATCGCCGAGCACGGCGTTGGCGTCGATGACCTCGCCGGCGAGCGGGCTGTAGATGTCGGAGGCGGCCTTCACCGATTCGACGACCGCGCAGGTCTCGCCGGCCTCGACCCGCTTGCCGGCGCTCGGCAACTCGACATAGACCAGGTCGCCCAGGGCCTCTTGGGCATGATCGGTGATCCCGACGGTCAGGGTACCGTCGCCGTGATCGCGGACCCATTCGTGGCTCTTCGTATAACGAAGGTCGGCCGGCAGTTCGTTCATCGTTGGTTTCCTCGCGTGAATGATGATGGTTCGGTCAAGAATCGGAGAGATCGATCCGGCTTTGCCCGTGGCGCACGAATGGCGGTCGCACGCAGCGTACCGGTATCTGGCGGCCGCGGATCTCGACGGCCAGGCTTGCGTTTCGGCCGGCGTCGCCGGTGACGCGGGCGAGGGCGATCGAGCGCTCGAGCGTCGGCGAGAAACCGCCGGAGGTGACCTCGCCGATCGGTTCGCCGCGATTCAGCACGACCTGGTGCGGGCGCAACACACCCGGGCCGCACAGCAACAGACCGACCTGGCGTCGGCCTGTCGGTGCCGCGCGCTGCGCCTCGAGCGCGCTCCGGCCGATGAAGGCGCGGTTCGCGGGTTCCCAGGCCAGGGTCCAGGCGAGTCCGCTCTCGAGCGGTGTCGTCGTCTCGTCCATGTCCTGCCCATAGAGGTTCATGCCGGCCTCGAGGCGCAGCGTGTCGCGCGCGCCGAGCCCGCACGGCTGCGCGCCGGCGGCGAGCAGCGCGCGCCATAGCGCCACCGCGTCGTCACTCGGGATCATGATCTCGTAGCCGTCCTCGCCGGTATAGCCGGTGCGGGCAACGAACCAGCCCCCGTCCTCGGCCGAACGAAAGGGCGCGAGACCGGCGGCCGCCGCGCGCAGGTCCGCGGGCAGGATCGGACTGGCCAGCTCGCGCCCCGTCGGTCCCTGGATCGCCAGCATGGCCAGGTCGTCGCGCCGGTCGATCGCGACCGCGTGCCCAGCCGCCCGTGCGCGGATCCAGGCCTCGTCCTGATCGGCCGTCGCGGCGTTGACGACGAGCCGGTACCGGTTGGGGCCGCGGCGGTAGACGATCAGGTCATCGAGGACGCCGCCGGCGTCGTTGAGCAGACAGCCGTAGAGCGCCTGGCCAGGATCGCTCAGTCGCGCTATATCGTTGGCGAGGAGCCGGCGCAAGAAGGATTCGGCATCATCGCCGTCGAGATCGAGCGGGCGCATGTGCGACACATCGAAGACGCCGGCGGCGCGCCGCACCGCATGGTGCTCGACGAGTTGCGAGCCGTAGTGCAGCGGCATGTCCCAGCCGCCGAAAGGCACGATGCGCGCGCCAAGGCGCTGGTGTTCGGCGAACAGGGGGGTCTTGGATGCCATCGGAACTCTCCGCCTCGGCTCCCGGAGCCGTCAGCCTGTAGGGGTGCGGTCGCCAACGCACGAACAAAAGGGCGGCGGCGGGAGCGATCCCACCGCCGCCGCCCCTCTGTCCTAAACCTGAGAGTTTGCGACAGTTTGGATCTGTCGCTGCCCCATCGGTGGGCCGGTGTCCGATTCAAAGACACCAGGCCGCTCTCCAGAGTCGGTCTTGGTCCCACGGTCCTTTTGCCTGAGCGATTCCGGGCGGTGTTGCGCCTTCGGCGCCGGTCAAAGACCGGTCTCTCCCACGGGACTGGCTCCGAACCACGACTATAGCCTTACGTCGCGGCGTTGCCAACCTGGCGAACCGCTGTCGAGGGGGCGCCTGGGGCGGATGCGACAGCACGTCCCACGACCGGCACGGCTGGCCCGAGGCGGGGTCGGCGGCTGGCCGGAAGCCTTCAGCGATCACCGCAAGCGTGTAGAATAGCGAGCCATCCCAAGTCGCGCCCGACCCTTTCGGTCGTCCCGAGTGCGGCTTCCATGCTGATTCGAAATCGACGAGACACAAGCCTGCATGAACCAGACCATCGAGGTGAAGGTTCCCGCGATCGGGGACTTCAAGGACGTACCCGTGATCGAGCTGTTGGTCGCCCTCGGCGACCGGGTCGAGGTCGAGTCGTCGCTGATCACGATCGAGAGCGACAAGGCGACACTCGAGATCCCGAGCCCGGCCGCCGGTATCGTCAAATCGATCGCCGTCCAGATCGGTGATCGGGTCTCCGAGGACGACCCGATCCTGACCCTCGAGGTCGCGAACCAACCGGTCGCCGCCGCCGAAGAACCGGTCGAGCCGAAGGCCGGTGCATCGGGTGCGCCCGATGCCGAGACCTCCGAGGAGCTCGTGACCGAGGTCGTCGTGATCGGTGGCGGTCCCGGTGGCTACACCGCGGCCTTCCGGGCCGCGGACCTCGGCAAGCGGGTCATCGTGGTCGAGCGTTTCCCGACGCTCGGCGGCGTCTGCCTGAATGTCGGCTGCATCCCGTCGAAGGCGCTGCTGCATGTCGCCGCGGTCATCGAGGAGACCCGCGACATGTCGGCGATGGGCGTGACCTTCGCGCCGCCCGAGATCGACCTGGCCCAGATGCGCGCCGGCAAGGACAAGGTCGTCGCGCGCCTGACCAAAGGCCTCGCGGGGCTGGCCAAGCAGCGCAAGGTGCGGGTGGTCCAGGGCACCGGTCGCTTCGAGTCGCCGAAACGGCTGCTCGTCGAGACACCGACCGGGCGCGTGCGGATCGCCTTCGATCAGGCGGTCATCGCGTGCGGATCGCGTCCGATCGAGATCCCGGGCTTTCCGCACGGCGATCCGCGGGTCATGGACTCGACCGGTGCGCTGGCGCTCGCCGATATCCCGCGGCGGCTCCTGGTCGTCGGCGGCGGCATCATCGGCCTGGAGATGGCGTCGGTCTATCGGGCGCTCGGCGCCGAGATCGAGATCGTCGAGCTCAAGGGACAACTGATCCCCGGCTGCGATCCGGATCTGGTGCGTGCGCTGACCAAGGTCATCGGCAAGCGCTATCAGCGGATCATGCTGGGCACCAAGGTCGAGCAGATGAAGGCGACCAGTGCCGGGATCCAGGTGACCTTCGCCGGCGAGCATGCCGGCGAGGCGACCTACGACAAGGTCCTGGTCGCGGTCGGCCGGCGGCCGAACGGTGATCGGATCGCGGCCGACGCGGCCGGGGTCCGGATCGACGAGCACGGCTTCATCGCGACCGACGCCCACATGCGCACCAACGTGCCGCATATCTTCGCGATCGGCGACGTCGTCGGTGGCCCGATGCTGGCCCACAAGGCGACCCACGAAGGCAAGGTCGCGGCCGAGGTCATCGCCGGGCTGCCGGCCCTCTTCGACCCGCTGGCGATCCCGTCGGTCGCCTACACGGATCCCGAGGTCGCGTGGATGGGCCTGACCGAGACCGAGGCCAAGGCGCGCGGCATCGCGTACGAGAAGGGCGTCTACCCGTGGGCGGCCAGCGGCCGCGCGCTCGGTCTTCACCGCGACGAGGGCCTGACCAAGCTCCTGTTCGACCCCGAGACCAAGCGGCTGCTCGGCGCCGGCATCGTCGGCCCGAACGCCGGCGAGCTGATCGGCGAGACGGTGCTGGCGCTCGAACTGGGCGCCGACTACGAGGACATCGGCCTGACCGTGCATCCGCATCCGACGCTGAACGAGTCGATCGCGCTGGCCGCCGAGATGGCCCATGGCTCGATCACGGACCTGATGCCGCCACGCTGACCCCGTGCGCCAGCCCGGGGCGATCCGCCCGGGTCAGCCGCCCCAGCCGGTACCACCGATTGCGAAGCCCATGATGAACCCGAACCCTGGCCATCCCGACGCGATGCACGACGAATACGATCCCCAGGCGATCGAGACCGCGGCCCAGCGCTACTGGGACGAGCACGAGAGCTTCAAGGCGGTCGAGGATTCGACTCGCGAAAAATTCTATTGCCTGTCGATGTTTCCGTACCCGTCCGGGCGCCTGCACATGGGTCATGTGCGCAATTACACGATCGGTGATGTCATCGCCCGTTACCAGCGGATGCGCGGCAAGAACGTGTTGCAGCCGATGGGCTGGGATGCGTTCGGTCTGCCGGCCGAGAACGCCGCGATCCAGCACGGGATCCCGCCGTCGCAATGGACGCGCAGCAACATCGCGTACATGAAGGCCCAGTTGCAGCGGCTCGGCTTCGGCTACGACTGGGATCGGGAGCTCGCCACCTGTGACCCGGATTATTACCGCTGGGAGCAATGGCTCTTCACACGGCTGATCGACAAGGGCCTTGCATACCGCGCCAAGGCCGTCGTCAACTGGGACCCGGTCGACCAGACGGTGCTCGCCAACGAGCAGGTCATCGACGGCAAGGGCTGGCGCTCCGGGGCGCCGGTCGAGCGACGCGAGATCGAGCAGTGGTCGGTGCGGATCACCGACTACGCGCAGGAGCTGTTGGACGCGATCGAGACGCTGGAGGGCTGGCCCGAGCAGGTGCGCACGATGCAGCGCAACTGGATCGGGCGTTCCGAGGGCGTCTACATGGAGTTCGGTCTCGCCGGGTCGGACGCGGTGCTCGGCATCTACACGACGCGCCCGGATACACTGATGGGCGTGACCTACATGGCCGTCGCCGCCGATCACCCGCTGGCCCAGGAGGCGGCCCGAACCGACCCGACGCTGGCCGCCTTCCTCGACGAGTGCCGGCTCGGCGGGGCCTCGGAGGCGGCGCTCGAGACCATGGAAAAGAAGGGCCATCCGCTCGGACGCGACGCGCTCCACCCGATCACCGGTAAGCGGGTGCCGATCTATGCCGCGAACTTCGTGCTGATGGGCTACGGCACCGGCGCCGTGATGTCGGTGCCGGCCCACGACGAGCGCGATTTTCACTTTGCCTGCAAGTACGGCCTGCCGATCCGGCCGGTGGTCGTGCCGGCGTCCTGGCAGGGACGGGAGATCTACATCAAGACGATGACCGGCACGTCGGTGGGACATGCTCGGCTTACAGGAGAGTATCCCGTTGCCGGAGTCACGGGAGAACCCGGGTGCGATCCGTTGCAGTGGGAGACCTGGGACGAGCGGTTCGAGCAGCCCGGGATCCTCGTCGATTCCGGGCCCTTCACCGGCCTGACCAGCGCGGCGGCCTTCGACGCGATCGCGGCCTGGCTCGAGGAGCGCGGCCGCGGCCACAAGCGCGTGAACTTCCGACTGCGCGATTGGGGGGTGTCCCGTCAGCGCTACTGGGGCTGTCCGATCCCGGTCGTGCGCACCGCCGACGGGGGCTTGCGCGGCGAGACCGACCTGCCGGTCCGGCTCCCCGAGGATGTCGTCGTCGATGGCTCGGGCTCGCCGCTGAAGCGGATGCCGGCCTTCTCCGAACTGGCCAATGGCGAGACCCGCGAGACCGATACCTTCGATACCTTCTTCGAGTCGAGCTGGTACTACGCGCGCTATTGCTGCCCCGACAACGACAGGGCGATGCTCGATGAGCGGGCCAACTATTGGCTCCCGGTCGATCAGTACGTCGGCGGCATCGAGCATGCGGTGCTGCACCTGCTGTATGCGCGCTTCTTCCACAAGCTGATGCGCGACGAGGGCCTGGTCAGCTGCGACGAGCCCTTCACGCGTCTGCTGACCCAGGGCATGGTCGTCGCCGAGACCTGGTATCGCGAGGACGCCGGCGGCCGCAAGACCTGGTACAACCCGGCCGATGTCGAGGTGACCCGCGATGACAAGGGCAAGCTGATCGCCGCCGTGCTCAGGGCCGATGGGCAACCCGTGACCTTCGGCGGCGTCGAGAAGATGTCGAAGTCGAAGAACAACGGCGTCGACCCGCAGGTCCTTATCGACCGCTACGGGGCGGACACGGTGCGGCTCTACACGATGTTCACGTCGCCACCGGATCAGTCGCTCGAGTGGAGCGACGAGGGCGTCGAGGGCGCCGCGCGTTTCCTGCGCCGTTTGTGGGCGTTGGCGATCACCGAGCGTGGCGAGCGGCCGGCTGCCGCGGTCGCGCCGGGCGATGCCGAACGGGCCGCCCGGCGCGAGATCCATGCGACCTTGCGCAAGGCCCTTTACGACTACGAACGCCATCAGTTCAACACCGTCGTCTCGGGCTGTATGACGATCGTCAACACCCTCTACCGGCTCGAGGACTCACCGGCCGGTCGGTCCGTGCGCCGCGAGGGCCTCGGCCTGATCCTGCGCCTGCTCGGGCCGATCGCGCCGCATGTCGCGCACCACCTGTGGCGGGAGCTTGGTTTCGGCGACGACATCCTCGCTGCGCCCTGGCCGATGGTCGACGAGGAGGCGTTGGTTCAGGACAGCATCGAGTACGTGGTCCAGGTCAACGGCAAGGTTCGGGCCAAGGTCGAGGTGCCGGCCGATGCCGAGCGTGGGGCGATCGAACGGGCGGCGCTCGCGAACGACAATGTCCAGCGTTTCGTCGCCGATGGGACCGTGCGCAAGATCGTGCTGGTCCCGAACAAGCTTGTCAACATCGTCGTCGGTTGAACGGCCAGTGCCGGCGCCCCGACCCGACCAAGACGCCAAGCCCTGCCGTCTTCCGCGCTGGCGCCTGATGTTGGTGATCGCGACTGCGCTCGTCGTCGGCGCCTGCGGCTTTCAACTGCGCGGGACGGACATGCTGCCGCCGGAGCTGAACCCGCTGCTGATCGAGGGCGGTGGCGCGACGGCGCTCGGCCGGGCCTTGATCGCCCGGATCCCGGGCAGTCAGATTCGCTTGACCGAGGACCCGGCCGAGGCCCAGGTACGGATCCGAGTCCTCGATGAAGGCCGCGGTTCGCGCGTCGTCGCCGTCGATCGCCAGGGCAAGGTGCTGGCGTACGAACTGCGCTTTCGCGCGACCTTCGAGGCCCTGGGCGCTGACGGCCAGGTCCTGGTGCCGCCACAGTCGATCGACCTGGTTCGCACCTTCGACGATCCGGACATCGAGGTGCTCGGCAAACAGGAGGAGGCCGAGATGATCTTCGCCGACCTGCACGATGACGCCGCGGACCGCGTCTTGCTGCGGTTGCGGGCTGCGTTGCGCTGACGCGGCTCGCGGGGTCCGATGCGTCTGCGCTTCCCACAGCTGGCGGCCCATCTCGGGCGTGGTCTGGCGCCGGTCTATCTGCTGGCCGGCGACGAACCGCTGCAGCTGCGGGACGGTGCGCAGGCGATTCGTGACGCGGCGAAGGCGGCCGGCGTCAGCGAGCGCTTGGTCCTGGACCAGGACGCCGGATTCGATTGGGGCCGCTTGGCTGCGGTGGCCGAGAACCTGTCGTTGTTCGCGACCCGCCGACTGATCGAGCTGCGGATCGGAACACCGCGACTCGGCCGCGACGGCGCGGCGGCGCTGGTCGATTTCTGCGTGCGTCCGCCGACCGATGACCGGCTCTTGATCCTGGCCCCGCATCTCGAGCGCAAGGAGCAGAAGGCGGCTTGGGTCCAGGCGATCGATCGGGCGGGCGTGGTCCTGATCCTGTGGCCTTTGACTGGCCCGGCGCTCGTCGATTGGCTGGGGCGGCGCCTGCGCGAAGCCGGCTTCCAACCGGCCGCTGGTGTCGCCGAACTGCTGGCCGATCGGGCCGAGGGCAACATGCTGGCCGCTGATCAGGAGATCGCCAAGCTCGCGTTGCTGCACGAGCCGGGCCCACTCGCGGTCGCCGACCTGCTCGCTGCGATCGGCGATAGCGCGCGTTTCGATCCCTTTGCGTTGACCGCGGCGGCCGTCGCCGGCGAGCGCGAGCGGGTCCATCGGATCCTCGCGGTGCTGGCCGCCGACGGCACGGCCGAGGCGCTGATCCTGTGGGCGCTGGCACGCGAGATCCGACTATTGGCCGCGTTGGCCTTTGCGCACGAACAGCGGCGGGAGCTCGCGCCCATCTTCGCCGCGCAACGTGTCTGGGAGGCGCGCCAGGCCGAGCTGCGCCGCGCGTTGGCGCGCCTGCCGCGGGCGCATTTGCACCATCTGTTGACCCGTTGTGCGGACGCCGACGCCTGCATCAAAGGGGTGCGCGTCGGCGACCCCTGGCCGCTGCTCGCCGAGATCGCCGACGAGCTGGCGCGCGGTTTGCCCCGGCGGACCGCCGCGGTCGGACTGTGAGTGGGCCGCCTTTGGTGGCCGGGGTCGACGAGGCCGGGCGCGGGCCGTTGGCCGGGCCGGTCGTCGCGGCCGCGGTGATCCTGGACCCGGCGCGGCTGCCGCAAGGGTTGGCCGACTCCAAGCGGCTGACGGCCGCGCGCCGGGGTGCGCTCGAGCGCGTGATCCAGTCACAAGCACTGGCTTGGGGCCTGGGTCTGGCGACCGTGGCCGAGATCGACGAACACAACATCCTGAACGCGTCGCTGCTGGCGATGCAGCGGGCCGTGGCCGGTCTGTCTACGCGGCCCACCCTGGTCTTGATCGACGGCAATCGCTGTCCCGTGTTGAGCTACCCGGCCGAGGCGGTCGTCGGTGGCGACGCGCTGGTCCCGGCGATCAGTGCCGCCTCGATCCTGGCCAAGGTCGTGCGCGACCGGATCATGGAGCGCCTCGATCGGCAGCACCCCGGATACGGTTTCGCGATCCACAAGGGCTATCCGACCCGTGCCCATCGCGAGGCGTTGGCCCGGCTCGGCCCCTGCGCGATCCATCGCCGCACCTTCGGTCCGGTCCGCGAGGGCCTCGCTCGCGCGGCGTCTTCCGCTGCGACGGCCGTCCCGGGCTAGGCGTCGACCGCGCGTTCGGCGAGCAGTGCGAGCACCGCGTCGGCGGCGGTGGCCGCCGCGTCGCGCCGCAGTTCGTCATGGATCGCGGCGTAGCGCTGCTGGATTGCCGCGACCCGTCGCGGGTCGTCCAGCAGCGACAGCAGCGCCGGGCCGAGCGTCTCCGGACGACACTGGTCCTGGAGGAACTCGGGTGCTAGGGCCTCGCCGGCGAGCAGGTTGGCCATCGCGATGTGCGGCACCTTGATCAAGTGCAGTCGTTTCAGCAGCTGGTAGGTGAGTGGATGGATGCGGTAGGCAACGACCATCGGTCGCTTCAGCAGCAGGGCCTCGAGGGTCGCGGTGCCGGACGCGGTCAAGACCAGATCGCTGGCGGCCATGGCCTCGCGGCCGTGCCCGTCGATCAGCTCGATCGGCAGGTCCGGCGCCACGCGGCCCAATGTGGCCGCGAAGGCGTCGCGCACCCTGGCATTGACCAAGGGTACGACGAAGCGCAGCGTCGGGCGACGGGCCAGGCACCAGCGCGCGGTTGCGATGAAAGGTTCCGCGAGGCGCGCGACCTCGCCGCGGCGGCTGCCCGGCAGGATCGCGATCCAGGGGCCGGCGCCGCCCAAGCCGAGGGCGGTTCGGCAGGCCTCGCGGTCGCTGTGCGCGGGGATCTGGTCGGCCAGCGGATGGCCGACGTAACGCGCCGGGACCCGGTGCCGCTGCAGAAAGGTCTGCTCGAACGGAAACAGGCTCAAGACCAGGTCGGCGGCGCGGCGGATGGTCTCGACCCGCCGCGGGCGCCAGGCCCAGACCGTCGGGCAGACCATGTGCACGGTTGGCAGGCCGGCGTCGCGCAGGCGCCGCTCCAGTCCCAGGTTGAAGTCCGGGGCATCGATGCCGATGAAGAGGGCGGGCCGCTCGGTCAGGAAGTGCCGTACCAGTTCGCGCCGGATTCGCAGCAGCGCCGGCAGATGGCCGAGCACCTCGGTCAGGCCCATGACCGACAGGCGTTCGATATCGACGAGGGTCGCGCAACCGGCCTGCTGCATTCGCGGTCCGGCGACGCCGATGAAGGTCAGGTCGGGACGCCGGTCGCGCAGCGCGCGGATCAGGGCGGCGCCGAGTTGATCGCCGGATGGTTCGTTGGCGACGATCCCGATCGTCGTCATCAGCGGACGATGCTGCGTTCGCTGGCCGCGACGAAGGCCGCGAGCGGGGCCACGGCCGGGGCCTGCTGCGCCAGTGTATCGAGCGCCTCGAGCGCGCGATCGAGGCGCAGGCCCGAGAGATAGAGCAGCCGGTAGGCACGGCGGATCGCCTGGATCGCCGCGTCGTCGAAGTCGCGTCGCCGCAAGCCCTCGGCATTGATCCCACGGGGCTCGGCCGGGTGGCCACCGACGGTGATATAGGTCGGCACGTCCTTGGTGACGACCGAGCCCATCGCGCAGAAGCTGTGGGCGCCGAGCCGGCAGAATTGGTGCACGATCGTGAAACCGCCGAGGATCGCCCAGTCGGCGACCTGGACATGGCCGCCGAGTGATGCCGCATTGGCCAGGATCACATGATCGCCGACGCGGCAATCGTGGGCGACGTGAGTGTAGGCCATGAACAGGTTATCGTTGCCGATGCACGTGATCCCTTGATCCTGGATCGTGCCGCGATGCAGCGTCGCGAACTCGCGCACGACATTGCGATCGCCGAGCTCGAGCCGGGTCGGCTCGCCGCCGTACTTCTTGTCCTGCGGGGCCTCGCCGACCGACGCGAACTGAAAGATCCGATTGTCCCGTCCGATCCGCGTCGGCCCCATGATGACGGCATGAGGGCCGATCCGGGTACCGGCACCGATCTGGACCTGGTCGCCGATCACCGCAAAAGGGCCGACCTCGACGCCGTCGTCGAGGTCGGCTCCCGCATCGATGACGGCCGAGCGGTGAATCACGCTCAGAATTCCTTCGCCGTGCACATGATCTCGGCGCTCGCGACCAGCTTGCCGTCGACCTTGGCCACGCCGTCGAACTTCCAGATCCCGCGCTTGACATTGAGTACGCGAACATCGAGCGACAACTGGTCGCCGGGTTCGACCGGACGCTTGAAGCGGGCCTTGTCGATACCGACGAAATAGTACAGCGCCTTCGCCCCCACGTCCTGCGGCCGCGATTCCATCGCGAGCAGGCCGGTGGCCTGGGCGAGGGCCTCGATGATCAGCACGCCGGGCATGACCGGGCGGATCGGGAAATGACCCGCGAAAAAGGGTTCGTTGAAGGTCACGTTCTTGATGCCGATCAAGTATTCGTCATGCTTGAAATCGATGACCCTGTCGATCAGCAAGAAAGGATAGCGGTGCGGCAAGAGGCTCAGCACCTTGTGAATGTCCATCGTGCTCAAAGACTACCTCCAGGCGCACAGAGCGGGGGGCCGGGCTGGCGCTCGCGGCCGGTCTTCATTCTTCGGATTGTCGTTGATCTTCCAACCGCTTCAGCCGTCGGGCGAGCTCGTCGAGCTGGCGAAAACGGGCAACAGCCCGTCGCCAGTCCGCGCTCGACATCGCCGGGATGCCGCCGCTGTAGCTGCCTGGTTCCGGAAATGACCGCGTGACCATGGCCATGCCGGTAAATTGCACCGCATCACCGATCTCGAGGTGTCCAGCCATGCCGACCGCACCGCCGATCAGGCAGTCGCGACCAATGCGCGTCGAGCCCGAGATGCCCGAGCAGGCCGCCATCGCGGTGTTCTGGCCGATCTCGACGTTATGGGCGATCTGGACCAGGTTGTCGATCTTGACGCCATCGCCGATCAGGGTGTCGCCGAGGGTCCCGCGATCGACCGTGGTGTTGGCCCCGATCTCGACATCATCGCCGATCCGGACGTGGCCGATCTGCGGGATGCGCACCCACTGGTCGCCGTCCTTCGCGAATCCGAACCCATCGCGGCCGATCACGCAGCCGGGGTGGAGCAGCGCGCGTTGCCCGACCGAGGTGCCCGCGCACAAGGTCACACGGGCAACCAGGCGACTGTCGGCGCCGACCCGGCTACCGGCCCCGAGGATGCAACCGGGGCCGATGAAGACACCGCGCTCGACGACGACATCGGCTTCGACGACGGCCAGTGGCCCGACCCAGGCCGATGGATCGATCGCTGCGGAGTCGGCGACGATGGCGCTCGGGTGGCAGCCGCCGGTGACGGGGGGGTCCGGATGCAGCAGCCGAGCCGCCTGGGCGAAGATCAGGTACGGGTTGGTCGTGACCAGCGCCGCCACCGGGCAGGCCGGCGCATCGGCCGGGCCCAGGATGACGCCGCCGGCGCGCGTGTCGGCGAGGGACGCGGCGTAGCGCCGGTCGCCGAGGAAGGTCAGGCAGTCCGCTTCGGCCTGACGCAGATCGGCGACGCGGGCCAGGCGGACAGACCCGTCGCCGCGCAGCTCGACCTTCAGGCGCGTGGCCAGTTCTTGCAGCGTGATTGCCAAGACGTCACCGCAGGGTTATCCGGTCCGTGAAAGAGAGGGCGATACGGGTCTGTTCAGCGCGACCGAAACCGTTCCCTGAGCCGCTCGATCACCTGATCGGATAGATCGATCCGATCGCTGAAATACACGACGCCCTCGCTCAGGATCAGATCGATCTGCTCTTCGTTGGCCAGCTCGACGACCGCCTCCTGGACCTGTTTCACCAGCTTGGTCCGAAGCTCGTTCTGGCGCAGCGAGAAGTCCTCCTGAAACTCGACCTGAGCGTACTTCAGGCGCCGTTGCCGGCTGCGGATGTCATTCTGCAGCCGCTGGAGCTCGTCCTCGCTCATCAGGGGTCCGTCGCGCTCGAGGCGTTGTTGCAGCTTGGTGATCTCGTCCTGTTGGGCGCGCAGCGCGCGCTCGCGTTCGGCGACCTCTTGCTGCAATGCGGCGCCGGCGGCCTCGTACTGTGGCGACTGCTCGACGACGCGATTCGCGTCGATGACGCCGATCCGCATCTCGGCCGCGACGATCGGCGCCGATGTGGCAATCGACACGAGGAGCAGTGGCAACAGCGAGGACCTGATCATGTGCATACCATCCGGAGGCTAGAAGGCCTGGCCGAACGAGAACTGAAAGACCTGCGTCTCGTCACCAGATTTGTCGTTGAGCGGGTAGGCGAGGCTCGCCGACAAGGCGCCGACCGGGGACATCCATGACAGGGAGACGCCGGTCGAGTAGCGCAGGTCGCCGATGTCGAAACCGGTTGGCGCGATCAGGTCGGAGGCCTCGGTCGCCCAGACATTGCCAAAATCGAAGAAGGCGCCAACGCGCAGGGTGCGCTCGAAGGGACCGCCGATCGGCGGGGGCGCGAACAGCTCGAGGCCGCCGGTCAGCCGCAGGTTGCCGCCGACCGGATCCAGGTCGTTCGAGGTCTCGCGCGGGCCCAGTGTCGACTCCTTCCAACCACGGACGGTGCGCGGCCCCCCGGCGTAGAAATTCTCGAAGAACGGGAGCTCGTCGGTGTCCCCGTAACCGGCACCGTAGCCGACGTCGCCGCGCCAGGCCAACACGAAGCGCCTAGTCAAGGGCACGAAGCGGCGGTCACGATAATTGATCCGATAGTACTGCAAATCGCTGCCGGGCAGTGCGAGCTCGCCAGACAGCGATTGCAGTGTGCCGCGTGTCGGGAAGATCGCTTGATCGCGCGAGTCGCGCGTGTAACTCATGGTCAGGATGAAGTCGTGGAACTCATCGCCGTTTTGCGCTACGAAGTCTTGCGCCAGGGCCGAAGCGGGACCGGCCTTGAACTTGGTGTATTGGTAACGTAGCGCGAGCCCGGCGCGGCTGGTATCGGTGATGGGCAGGCCGAAATTGACGCCGGCCGTCCCGACGTCGGTCGCGTAGTCGGCGCCGATCAGCTCATCGAAATCGATCGCCCGGTACGACAACTCGAAGCCGCGGCTGATGCCGTCCACGGTGTAGTAGGGGTTCGTATAGGCGAGTTGATAGAGCTGGTTCGAAGAGCTGGTGTTGAACGCGAAGGACACCCGTTTGCCGGTCCCGAGGAAATTGTTCTGCGTCACGCTCGCGTTGAACAGCACCCCTTGCGACTGCGAATAACCGATGCCGGCCATCAGGTTCCCGGATGGCTTCTCGACGACCGCGACGTTGACGTCGATCTGATCGGCGGAGCCCGGCACCGCGGGGGTTTCGATCGAGACATCGTCGAAGTAGCCGAGCCGCTGCAGTCGCTCGCGGGATTGGCGAACCAGGTCGGCCGAGAACCAGGCGGTCTCGAGTTGGCGCATCTCGCGGCGCAGCACCTCGTCGCGGGTCTTGGTGTTCCCCTGCATGTTGATGCGGCGCACGTAAACACGTCGCCCGGGGTCGACGAAGAAGGTCACCGACACGGTCTGTTCCGCCGAATCGATCTCCGGGATCGTGTTGACGTTCGCGAAGGCGTACCCTTCGTCGGCCAGCAGGCGCGAGATCCGATCCGCGCTCTCGGCCGTGTGGGCGCGCGAAAAGACCTCGCCACGCCGCAGTTGGATCAATGGGAAGATCTGCTCGGATGGCAGGGTCAGGTCGCCGGCGAGGCGGATATCGCCGATCCGAAACTGGGCGCCCTCGTCGAGGACGACGGTGATGTAGATCTCGCTCTTGTCCGGGCTGATCGACACCTGGGTCGACTTGACCTCGAACTCGACATACCCGCGATCCAGGTAGAAGGACCGCAGCGCTTCGAGGTCGCCGGCCAGTTTCTCCTTCGAGTACTGATCGTTCTTCGTGTAAAACGAGTGCCAGCGGCTTGCACCGAGCGAGAATTGCCCCAGAAGTTCGCGCTCGGTGAAGGCCTCCGCGCCGATCAGGTTGATCTGCCGGATTCGTGCCGTGACCCCCTCGACGATCTCGATCCGGATCGCGACCCGATTGCGCTCCAGCGGCGAGACCGTCGATTCGATCCGCACGCCGTATTTGCCGCGGGCGAAATACTGGCGCTTGAGTTCCATCTCGATTCGGTCGAGCATCGGACGGTTGAACACCCGCCCCTCGGCGAGCCCGATGTCACTCAAGCCTTTCTTCAGATCATCGGTCTTGATGTCGCGGTTGCCGACGATGTCGATCTGGGCGATCGCCGGGCGCTCGTTGACCCAGATGACCAGGACATTGCCATCACGCTCGACGCGTATATCATCGAAGAAGCCGGTGCCATAGAGGGCGCGGATGATCGCGGCGGTCGCGCTGTCGGTGACGCGATCGCCGACCGAGACCGGAAGATAGTTGAACAGGGTGCCCGGCGCGATCCGCTGCAGTCCTTCGACGCGGATATCGGCGATCGTGAACTCGCTCGCCGACAGGGGGTGGGAAGCCAGCCACACGATGGCCAGCAAGGCGACCCGCCGAAAAAACAAGCTGCCCTTGACGGAGCCTATCATCCGCAAATCCTTAAAACCCGTGACGAAGAAAATGTGACCGAAAAGGCAATCTTGGCGACACGATTGCTCTCCGGCGGTCCCATGGTGACGACCCGGTGGTCCGCGCAGGCCGCATAGCCCGAGAATCCGAGCGGCCGCCTCGGCACGAGGGTCAGCCCGCGGCCGGCGATGCCCTCATCGTGGTCGCCAAGTATAAGGGAAAGGGGCGGGCTAGCCCAGCAGCCGCGACAGGTCGAGGTAGAAGGCGAGGGTGATCAGCATCGCGAGCAACAGGATGCCGATCTGCTGGCCGCGCAGTTGGGCGGCCTCGGACAGTGGGCTGCCCTTGATCCATTCGATCAGATAGTAGAGCAGGTGGCCGCCGTCGAGGACCGGGATCGGCAGCAGGTTCAGCACAGCCAGGCTGATGCTGACGACCGCCAGGAATTTGACGAACGACAACAAGCCGTGGCTCGCGGTCTTGCCGGCCGTCTCGGCGATCGTGATCGGACCGCTCAGGTTGTCGAGCGATGCTTGACCGGTCAACATGCGGCCGATGATCCGCAACATCAGCACCGTCATATCGGCGGTCTTCTCGACAGCCGCGCCGAGTGCCTCGACCGGGCCGAGCCGGACGACGACGCGGTACCGGTCGAAGTCGATGTCGAAATCGGCGACGACGACGCCGATTCGCCCGATCTCCTCGTTGCCTTCGCGTGCCGTCTCTGGGGTCACGGTCAGCGTGAGCTGCGCGCCATCGCGCTCGATCAGGGTCGGGATCGCGACTTCGGGACGCTCGCGAACCTGCGCGACCCAGTCGCCCCAGGACTCGATCGGCTCGCCGTCCGCGGCCAGGATTCGGTCCCCAGGCCGGAATCCGGCCCGATCCCCGGCGCCATCGGCGACGACCTCGCCGATGACCGGCGGCCAGGTCGGCCGGTCAGGGGTCAGTCCGAGGTTGACGAGGATCGCCGGGCTCTCGGCCAGCTCGGCCATCTCGACGCCGTCCAGCCAGCGCACCGTTTCGTTGCCGACGGCGTCGCGGACGCGGACCGGCAGATCCCGGCGATCCAAGGCCTCGGCCATCAACGCGAAGACCGCTGCCTCCCAGGTCGGTGTCGGCCGGTCGCCGACCTGCATCAGCTCGTCGCCGGGCGCGAAGCCGGCGACCTCGGCGACCGAGTCCGGGGCGACACTCGCGACCAGCGGCCTGGAGCCGATATCGCCGCCCACCATGATGCCCCAGTAGATCGCGATCGCGAGCAGGAAGTTGAACAAGGGCCCAGCGGCGACGATGGCCGTTCGCTTCCACAGCTCCTGGCGGTTGAAGGCGCGGTGGCGCTCGCTGTCGGGAACCTCCTCCTCGCGCTCGTCGAGCATCTTGACGTAACCGCCGAGTGGCAGCATCGCGATGACGAACTCGGTGCCATCGCGTCGCCCCACCCAGCGCACCAGCGGCCGGCCGAAACCGATCGAGAAGCGCAGGACGCGCACGCCGAGCCGGCGCGCGACCCAGAAATGACCGAACTCGTGGACCGCGATCAGGATCGCGAGTGCGACGAGGAACGACAGGATCGTGTAGAGGAGGTCGGGCATGACCTTATGCGACCGGAGAGGCGACGCTTTGTTCCGCGATCGCTCGGGCCTCGCGATCGACGGCGAGCAGGTCTGCGACGCCCTGATCCCGAATCGCCGTGGGCGGGAGCCGATCAAGCGTTCGCTCGACGGTGCGCGCGATGTCGGTGAAGCCGATGCGCCGGTCGAGGAAGGCGGCGACCGCGACCTCGTTGGCCGCGTTCAGCACCGCCGGTGCCGTGCCGCCGGCGGCCGCGGCCTCGTAGGCCAGCCGCAGACACGGGAAGCGGGTCAAGTCCGGCGGCTGGAAATCGAGCCGCCCAACGGCGAAGAGGTCGAGCGGCGCGACACCGGAGACCATGCGCTCGGGCCACGCCAGGGCATGGGCGATTGGTGTGCGCATATCGGGATTGCCGAGCTGCGCGAGCACCGAGCCGTCGATGTACTGGACCAGCGAATGGATGACGCTCTGCGGATGCACGACGACCTGGATGCGCGCCGGCGAGGTATCGAAGAGCCAACAGGCCTCGATCAGCTCGAGTCCCTTGTTCATCATGGTCGCCGAGTCGACCGAGATCTTGCGGCCCATCGACCAGTTCGGGTGAGCGCACGCCTGCTCGGGCGTGACGTCGACCAGCTCGGCGGGGGTGGCGTCGCGGAACGGCCCACCCGAGGCGGTGAGCAAAATCCGCTCGACGCCGACCGCCGCGAGGCCATCCCGATAGCGCGGGGGCAGACACTGAAAGATCGCGTTGTGTTCGCTGTCGATCGGCAGCAGCACCGCGCCATGGTCAGCGACCGCGCGCATCAGCAGGGCCCCGGCAACGACCAGCGCTTCTTTGTTCGCGAGCAGGATCCGCTTGCCGGCCGTCGCGGCCGCGAGCGTCGGCAACAGACCGGCCGCGCCGACCACCGCGGCCATCACGACATCGACGTCCGGCAGCGCCGCGACCTGTTCGAGGGCCGCGGGCCCGGCCAGCACCTCGGGTGGATTCGGCAGGTCGGCCAGGTCGTGACGCAGGCGCACGGCCGCGTCCGGGTCGACCATCACCGCATAGGTCGGACGGAAGCGCCGACACTGTTCGGCGAGGCCCGCCACATCGCGGTTTGCGGTCAACGCCACGACGCGATAGCGGTCCGCGTGACGGGCCACGACATCGAGCGTGCTGGCGCCGATCGAACCGGTGGCGCCGAGGATGGTGATACCGGTCATCGGCCTATTCCTGTCAGGATTACACCAAGCGTGAAGATGGGGGCGGCGGATGTCAGGCTGTCGATCCGGTCGAGCACGCCGCCGTGGCCAGGTAGCAACCGGCCCGAGTCCTTGAGCCCGCGGCGGCGTTTCAGCAGGCTCTCATAGAGATCCCCGACGATCGAGATGGCGACGGTCAGTCCACAGATCAAAATCGCGAGCAGGGTTTCGTGCCAATCGAGTTCGAGTGCCAAGCCCAGCGCGGCACCGCACAGGGCTGCGCCGATCAGTGCGCCGTGTACGCCGGCCCAGGTCTTTCCGGGGCTCAGGGCCGGTGCGAGCTTCGCTTTGCCCCAGCGGCGGCCGCTGAAGTATGCGGCCGAATCGGCGACCCAGATCAGTACCAGCAGGAACAACAGGAGGAGCGGGCCCGCCGGCAGCGCGCCGTGCAGATGCACCATCGCGACCCACGGACCGACGAGCACGATCAGTCCGGTGAGCAGCAGTCGGGCCGAAAGGCCGGCGGTCGGCGTCACGGTCTGGATCCGCGGCAAGGTCAGCGCGAGCCACCACCACCAGAGTGCCGCGCCGGCGAGCAGCCACAGCGACCAAGGGCCGGGCGGAACGAACCACAAGCCAAGCAATGCGGCACCGATCGTGACCAGATAGCCGACGCGGGCCGGGATGCGGGCGAGACCCGCGAGACCGGTCCATTCCCAGGCCCCGAGCAGTACGAAGGCGGCGAAGTAGAGCCCGAAAATCGACGTTGGCGACCAGAGGACGACGGTCACCGTCAACGGGATCAGCAGAGCAGCGGTCGTGGCTCGGCGACGCAGCGCGTTACTGACCGTCAGCAAGGTTCATCCCCCCACGCACCCGGCCAGCGTCGAAATCTGGTCACCGGTCAGGCCGAAGCGTCGTTGGCGTGATGCGAAGTCGGCCAGCGCGAGCCGATAGGCGTCCTCGTCGAAGTCCGGCCAGAACAGGTGCGTAAAATAGAGTTCGGCATACGCCGATTGCCACAACAGGAAATTACTCAGCCGCTTTTCGCCGCCGGTGCGCACGAACAGGTCCGGCTCCGGCAGGTCGGCTCCGGTCAGGCGTGCGCGCACCGCGTTCTCGTCGATCGCATTCGGATCGAGGCAGCCGGCGACGCAGTCGGCGGCCAGGCGCCGCGCCGCCTGCGTGATGTCCCAGCGGCCGCCGTAGTTCGCCGCGATCTGCAACTGGAGGGTCTCGTTGTTCGCGGTCAGGTCTTCGGCTTCGGCGATGCGTCGCTGAAGCACGTCGGGAAAGGCGCTGCGATCTCCGAGAACCCGCAGACGGACCCCGTTCTCGTGCAATTGCCTGACGTCGCTGCGCAGCGTCTGCAGAAAGAGTTCCATCAAGAGGCGGATCTCCGCTTGCGGGCGGCGCCAGTTCTCGCTGCTGAATGCGAACAGCGTCAGCGCCTCGATCCCCTGCCGGACACTTTCTTCGACGACCGCGCGCACGCTTTTGACGCCGGCACGATGGCCGACGGTCCTCGGCAGACGGCGCTGTTGCGCCCAGCGGCCGTTCCCGTCCATGATGATCGCGACGTGACGCGGCACCGTTCGGCCCAGCGGTGTGGCTGGTTCCGCGGCTCGGGGCGCGATCACGGTCGTTGGGATGGTCAAGAACAAGCGTCAGCTCAGATCGACAACAGGTCCGTCTCTTTCTCCGCGAGGACGCCGTCGATCTCCTTGATGTATTGGTCGGTCAGTTTCTGGATCGCCTCCTCGCCGCGCCGCTCGTCGTCCTCGGAGATCATCTTCTCCTTGACCAGTTCCTTGAGCCCGCCGTTGGCGTCCCGTCGGACGTTACGCACCGCGACCCGCGCCTGCTCGGTCTCGTGCCGGGCGACCCGGATCAGATCGCGCCGCCGTTGCTCGGTCAGCGGCGGCATCGGGACTCGGATCACGGTGCCGGCGGTGTTCGGATTGAGCCCCAGGTCGGATTGCATGATCGCCTTTTCGACGGCCTGGACCATGTTCCGCTCCCACGGCGTGACCGCGAGTGTGCGCGCGTCTTCGGCGGTCACGTTGGCCACCTGCTTGATGGGAACATCCGACCCGTAGTAGGACACCATGATGTGATCAAGCAAGGCCGGGTGGGCCCGCCCGGTGCGGATCTTCGCCAACTCGTGGCGCAGTGCCTCGACGCTCTTGGCCATGCGCTCCGCGGCATCTTTCTTCACATCGTCGATCATCGTCAATCACCACTCTCAACCAATGAGCCGATCTCCTCGCCGGCCACCAGGCGCATCAGTGCCCCCGGGGTGTGGATGTTCAGCACCCGCAGCGGCAGGCGGTTGTCGCGACACAGTACGAGCGCGGTCGCATCCATGACCCGAAGGTCCTCACGCAACGCCTGATTGTATGTCAAACGGGGATAGAACACGGCGTTTGGATCCTTGACCGGATCCGAAGAATAGACCCCGTCGACCTTCGTCGCCTTGATCAGCAGATCGGCCTCGATCTCGATCGCACGCAGGCTGGCCGCGGAGTCCGTCGTGAAGAACGGATTGCCTGTCCCCGCAGCGAAGATGGTCACGCGCCCCTTCTCGAGATGGCGGACGGCGCGCCGCCGGATATAGTCCTCGCAGACTTGATGGATGCGCAGTGCCGACATGACGCGGGTCGGGACCTCGAGCTTCTCCAGCGCATCCTGCATCGCGAGCGCGTTCATCAGGGTCGCCAGCATTCCCATCTGGTCGGCCGAGACTCGATCGAGTCCCCGTGCCGCGAGGCCGGCGCCCCGGAAGATGTTACCGCCGCCCAGGACCAGGGCAACCTGCAATCCGGCGGCGAGCAAGTCGCGAACCTCGCCGGCCAAGCGGTTCAGGACGGCCGGGTCGATGCCGTAGTCGACCTGCCCCAGCAGGGCCTCGCCGCTGAGCTTGAGGAGTATCCGTCGGTAGGGCCGATGTGCCGCCATCGTCTTGGGTCCTCGTGGTCATCGTCGCCGAGCGGCGGGGCCGTCGGCCACCGGTTCAGAGCCGGTGTCCAGGAACGGTGCCGGATCGAACAAGAGGCCGCTGGGTTCGGGCAGGCCGCTTGGACCGGCGGCGCGGTCAGGTTCCGCGAACCTGGGCCATCACCTCGTCGGCGAAGTTGTCCTGTCGTTTCTCGATGCCCTCCCCGACCTCGACGCGCAAGAATCCGGCGACCCGGGCGTTGGCCTGGGTCAGGCGCTGTTCGACGGTGGTATCGGTATCCTTGACGAACGGCTGCCAGAGCAGCGTGACCTCTTCGAGATACTTGCGTACCCGACCCTCGACGATCTTGTCGACGATCTTTTCCGGCTTGCCTTCTTCGAGGGCCTGCGCGCGGAAGATCTCGCGTTCCTTCGCGAGCAGTGCCTCATCCACCTCTTCGGCACTGACGCACAGCGGGCGGCTGGCCGCAATATGCATCGCGATGTCCTTGCCCAGCTCCGCGTCGCCGCCGACGAGGTCGACCAGGACCCCGATCCGCGTGCCATGACGGTAGCTGTGCAGCTGTCCCTCGGTCGAGGCGATCCGCGCGAGGCGGCGTACCTGGATGTTCTCGCCGACCTTCGCGATCAGCATCTCGCGGGCCTCGGCGAGGCTCTGCAGCGCGTCGGCGGTGACCGGTTGGCCGAGCAGGTCCTCGACATCGTTCGCATCGCCGTCCAGGGCGCGCGCGGCGACGGCCTCGGCGAATTCGATGAAGCCGCCGTCCTTCGCGACGAAGTCGGTCTCGCAGTTGACCTCGACCATCAGACCGCGGCGGTGGCCCTCGTCGAGCGCGATCATGACGACGCCCTCGGCGGCGGTGCGACCCGCTTTCTTCGCGGCCTTGGCTTGGCCGGTCTTGCGCATCAACTCGATCGCGGCCTCGATGTCGCCACCGGTCTCGACCAACGCCTTCTTGCATTCCATCATGCCGGAGCCCGTGCGTTCACGCAGCTCCTTCACCATTGCGGCGGAAATCGCCATGTCTCATATCCTCAACGAAATTGTGGTCTCGGTCAGCTGGCGCAACGGGTGCGCTCAGGCGAGACGGGCGTCGGACTCGGTAGCCGTCGGCGCGTCTTCGAGCAGATCATCGCGTCCGCCGGCCATCGCGACGCTGGTCTGGCGCCCGTCGAGCACGGCGTCGGCGATCCCCTCGATGTACAGTCGCACGGCGCGAATCGCGTCGTCGTTACCGGGGATCACATAGTCGATATTGCTGGGGTCGTTGTTGGTGTCCACGACACCGATCACCGGGATGCCCAGTTTGTTGGCCTCGGTCACAGCGATCTTTTCGTGGCCGACGTCGACGACGAACAAAGCATCCGGCAGGTTGTCCATGTTCTTGATGCCGCCGAGGCTTCGGTCGAGCTTCTCGCGATCGCGGCTCAGGTCCAGCGCTTCCCTCTTGTTGAAGCGCTCGATCGTGCCGTCCTCGAACATCGCCTCGAGTTCTTTGAGGCGCTTGATCGACTGGCGGATGGTCTTGAAGTTCGTCAGCATGCCGCCGAGCCATCGATGGTCGACGTAAGGCATCCCGCAGCGCTGCGCCTGTTCGCGGATGGCCTCGCGCGCGGCGCGCTTGGTGCCGACGAACAGAACGCGACCCCCGTTGGCGGTCAAGGTGCTGACGAAATTGCCCGCTTCGCGAAACAGCGGCAGCGTTTTTTCGAGGTTGACGATATGAATCTTGTTGCGGTGGCCGAAGATGAAGGTCGCCATCTTCGGGTTCCAATAGCGGGTCTGGTGGCCGAAATGCACACCGGCCTCCAGCATTTGGCGCATGGTAATCTGACTCACGGGTGATCCTCACGAGTTGGGTTGGGCCTCCACGCATCCCATCGAACAACCACCAGGTGGCACCCAGTCCGATGTGACGATACGTGTGCGGGCTGATTTTGCGGCCGAGGCGCTTGACAATCGTCAGCTCGGTCGCGACTTAAAAATAAGGCGAAAAACGGCCGTTTTTCGCCTTATCATCGAAGCGAATCGGCGTCTCGTAAACGGCCGGGTTCCGTTTGCGACAAGCCGAATCCTTTTATACCATACCCAGTTCAACCGGGCCAAGCCGCTCATGTATCGACGAGGAACCAATAGCTCAGTGGACGCCGTCTCGCGCAGCCACAGCGTTCCAATCAAGGGCCCCGAGGAAATCGCCCGGATGCGCGTCGCCGGGCGCCTCGCCGCCGAGGTCCTCGAGATGATCGGCGACCATGTTCGGCCCGGCGTCACGACCGGCGAGCTGGATCGCCTCTGCCACACCTACATCACCGAGGTGCAGGGCGCGATCCCGGCGCCGCTGGACTATCGCGGATTCCCGCGCTCGATCTGCACCTCGGTCAATCATCAGGTCTGTCACGGGATTCCCGGCATTAAAGCGCTGAAGAAAGGGGATATTCTGAACATCGACGTGACCGTGATCAAAGATGGCTACCATGGCGACACGAGCAAGATGTTCGCAGTCGGAGAGGTCTCGGTCTTGGCCCGTCGGCTGATCGAGGTGACCCGGAACGCGATGCTCGAGGGTATCGCTGCGGTCCGGCCCGGTGCGACCTTGGGCGACATCGGGTACGCGATCCAAAGCCACGCCGAAGCGCATCGCTTCTCGATCGTGCGCGAGTATTGCGGTCACGGTATCGGTCGCGAGTTCCACGAGGACCCACAGGTGCTGCATTATGGCGAGCCGAGCACCGGCCTGGTCCTGGAGCCCGGCATGTGCTTCACGATCGAGCCGATGATCAACGCCGGCAAGCGCTTCATCAAGCTGCTGCCGGATGGTTGGACGGTCGTGACCAAGGACCGAAGCCTGTCGGCGCAATGGGAACACACGATTCTCGTGACCGAGACCGGCCATGAGATCCTGACCTTGCGCGTCGAGGAGCAGGACCTGGTCGGCGCCGCGTGACACCGCAGGCCCGAATCGGCGAGGGTCGTCCGCGGCGCGTTTCCGGGCGACCTGCGCGGTCTGCACCGAGGCCTGGTCACGCGGCGCGCCCGTCCCTCGATCCCCGATTCCGGGGTCGAAAGCTCCATCCGAGCCGCCGCCGCGGTGTCCCATCGCCGTGACCGAGGGTTAGATGCGACCGGCTACCCAATCCGTGTCTTCGATCGCGCATCATCGGCAGCGTCTCCGCACCGGTGCCGCGGCCCTGTTCGAGCGTTTCGATCATGGGATCGCGGTCGCGGATCTGGTGCGCGATCACAGCCGGCTCATCGATGCGGTGCTGTGCGAGTTGTGGGACGAGCTCATCGCTGACAGCGAGGGAGCGGCCCTGGTCGCGGTCGGCGGCTACGGCCGCCAGGAGCTGCACCCGGCATCCGATGTGGACATCCTGATTCTGGTCGCGCCCGAGTCGGTCGATACGCTCGCCGACCCGATCGCGGCCTTCATCACCCATTTGTGGGATCTCGGCATCGAACCTGGGCACAGCGTGCGCACAGTTGCCGAGTGCGTCCGTGAGGCGGCCGCGGATGTCACGGTCGTGACCAATCTGATCGAATCGCGGCTGTTGACGGGCAACCCTCGCTTGTTCGCGGCGATGCGCCGGGCCACGGGGCCGGATCGGATCTGGTCGAGCGAGGCCTTCTTCTCGGCGAAGATCGCCGAGCAACAGGCGCGTTGGCACAAGTATGGCGACACGGCCTACAACCTGGAACCGAATATCAAGGAGAACCCCGGTGGCCTGCGCGACATCCAGATGATCGCGTGGGTCGCCAAGCGGCATTTCGCGGCCGAAACCCTGCATGATCTCGTCGATCACGGGTTTTTGACCGAGACCGAGCATCGGGCGCTCGTCGAGGGGCAGGCGTTGTTGTGGCGGATCC
Source organism: Thioalkalicoccus limnaeus (assembly GCF_041197575.1). NCBI lineage: Bacteria > Pseudomonadati > Pseudomonadota > Gammaproteobacteria > Chromatiales > Chromatiaceae > Thioalkalicoccus > Thioalkalicoccus limnaeus. Next base: position 45,178 of record NZ_JBDKXB010000004.1, read on the forward strand.
GCTTCGCGTTGCACCGGATCAACGGCCGGCGCGAGGATCGCCTGCTGTTCGATCACCAGCGGACACTGGCCCGGCAGTTCGGGTACAGCGACGGCCCGAACAACCTCGCCGTCGAGCAATTCATGCAGCAGTATTATCGTACCGTGATGGAGCTGAATCGGCTCAACGAGATGCTGTTGCAACTGTTCGAGGAGGCGATCCTGCTCCACGACCGGCTTGGGTCGCCGGTCGCGATCAATCGCCGTTTCCAGTCGCGCAGCGGCTATCTCGAGGTCACGCATGATCAGGTCTTCAAGCGTTCGCCGCGCGCGTTGCTCGAGGTCTTCCTGGTCCTGCAGACGCACCCGCACCTGCAGGGCGTGCGTGCGAGCACGATCCGGCTGATCCGCGAGCACCGCCACCTGATCGACGACGGGTTCCGCAACGACCTGCGCGCGCGCAGCCTGTTCATGGAGATCCTCCGGCAACCGGTCGGGATCAACCGGGCCCTGCGGCGAATGAACCGCTACGGGGTCCTCGCCGCCTACATCCCGGCCTTCGCGAACATCGTCGGGCGGATGCAGTACGACCTGTTTCATGTCTACACGGTCGACGAGCATACCTTGATCGTGTTGCGCAATATGCGCCGCTACACGGTCGCCGAGCTCGCCGACGAGCTGCCGTTGTGCACGGCGATCGCGCGCCGGATCCCGAAGCTCGAGCTTCTGTACCTGGCCGGGCTTTTCCACGATATCGCGAAGGGGCGCGGCGGCGATCACTCGCAGCTCGGCGCGGCCGACGCGCGCGAGTTCTGCCGTCTTCACGGACTCGGCGACTTCGACGCGAACCTCGTCGCCTGGCTCGTCGAACGCCATTTGCTGATGTCGATCACCGCGCAGCGCAAAGACATCGGCGACCCGCAGGTCGTGCAGGCCTTCGCTGCCGAGGTCGGAGATCCGACCCGGCTCGATTATCTGTACCTGTTGACGGTTGCCGATGTCCGGGGTACGAACCCGCAGCGCTGGAACGGCTGGCGCGAGGCCCTGCTGCGCGAGCTGTATCTGGCGACGCGGCGCGCCCTGCTGCGCGGCCTCGAGAATCCCCAGGCCCAGGACGAGCTGATCGAGCAGAAGCGTTTCGAGGCGCTGCGCCTGCTCGGCCGTTACGGGTGCGATGCGCCGGCGTCGATGGCCCTGTGGCAGGGCTTCAGTCGCGACTACTTCCTGCACAATGCGCCCGACGACATCGCGTGGCAGACCTGCCAGATGCTGATGACGGACCCGGCGCAGCTGCCACTGATCCGGATCCGGCCCTTGACGGCCCGCGGCGGCACCGAGATCTTCCTGTACGCGCGCGACCGCCAGGATCTCTTCGCGCGGACGACGGCGATGCTCGACCAGCTCGATCTGACGATCATGGATGCGCGGATCCTGACGACCGATGACGGCATGATGCTCAACAGCTACCAGGTGCTCGACCAAGGCGGCACGCCGGTCGAGGATGAGGAGCGGCTCGATGAAATCCGCTTCGGCCTCGGGTCCGCACTGGCCGACGACGGGACCGGCGACATCCGTGTCGCGCGCCGAATGCCGCGCCAGTACCGGCACTTTCCGATCCAGACGCAGGTCAGTTTCTCGTCCGATGAAGGGAACGAGCGAACCGTGATGCGGCTGACGACGCTCGACCGCCCCGGCCTGCTCGCCGCCGTCGGCTCGGTCTTCGAGTATTGCCACATCCGGCTGACGAACGCGAAGATTGCGACGGTCGGCGCCGAGGTCGACGATGTCTTCTTCATCACCTCGACCGACGGCACGCCGATCACCTGCGAGAATGCGCTTGCGTGCTTGCGCCAGGAGATCCATCGCCGGCTCGAGCAGGTGACGGCGCACTGACCTGGGGCGAATGCTGCCTCGACCTGGTGCGCGGAGTGGCCAGGCATGGTCGATTTGGTGCATCATTGCGTCCCGCATCGGGCCGGACGTCGGCCTGATCCGTCCGCCGCGGTGGCGGTGCCCGCTGCCGCGCCCGGGTCTTGAACCCCTTTGCCCCGAACTAACGCGCCACATCGCTTGGTTACGCGTCCCGGCGAGCCGGCGCCGGAGATGCATCGATATGGTTGCAGGTCTCGACGAGAAGCTCGAACCCATCTTTCAGGAGGTCTTGCGCCGCAACGCCGGCGAGACCGAGTTCCATCAAGCCGTCCGCGAGGTCCTCGAGACCCTCGGGCCCGTGCTCGTCAAGTATCCGGAGTTTGCCGAATACAAGGTCATCCAGCGGATCTGCGAGCCCGAGCGGCAGATCATCTTCCGTGTCCCGTGGCAGGACGACCAGGGCCGGGTCCACATCAACCGCGCGTTCCGCGTCGAGTTCAACAGCGCCCTTGGCCCGTACAAGGGCGGTATGCGGTTCCATCCGTCCGTCTATCTCGGGATCATCAAGTTCCTCGGTTTCGAGCAGATCTTCAAGAATGCGCTGACCGGACTGCCGATCGGTGGCGGGAAGGGCGGTAGCGACTTCGACCCCAAGGGCAAGTCGGATTCGGAGATCATGCGTTTCTGCCAGAGTCTGATGACCGAGCTGTACCGGCACATCGGCGAGCACACGGACGTGCCGGCCGGCGACATCGGCGTCGGACAGCGAGAGATCGGCTACCTGTTCGGTCAGTACAAGCGGATCACGAATCGCTACGAATCCGGCGTCTTCACCGGCAAGGGGCTGAACTGGGGCGGCAGCCGGGCCCGTACCGAGGCGACCGGCTATGGCACCGTGTTCTTCCTCGACGAGATGCTCAAGGTCCGTGGCGATGCGCTCGACGGCAAGACCTGCGTCGTTTCCGGCTCCGGCAATGTCGCCATCTATGCGACCGAGAAGGCGACGAGTCTGGGTGCCAAGGTCATCGCGTGCTCGGATTCCAACGGCGTCATCGTCGATCAGGACGGCATCGATCTGGACCTGCTCAAACAGATCAAGGAGATCGAGCGCCGCCGCGTCAGCGCGTACGCGCAGCAGAAGAAGGGCGCGACCTATCTCGAGGACGGCAATATCTGGACCATCCCTTGCCAGGTCGCGCTACCCTGTGCAACCCAGAACGAATTGACCGGCAAGGATGCGCAGCTGCTGGTGCAGCAGGGTTGCATCGCGGTCGCCGAGGGCGCCAACATGCCGACGACGCCCGAGGGGATCCGGGTCTTCCAGGAGGCTGGCATCGCCTATGGTCCGGGAAAGGCGGCGAATGCCGGTGGCGTCGCGACCAGTGCCCTGGAGATGCAGCAGAACGCGAGCCGCGATTCCTGGACCTTCGACTACACCGAGCAGCGGTTGCAGGAGATCATGGTCAACATCCACCGCAATTGCTACGAGACGAGTGCCGAATTCGGCGCCGAAGGCAATTATGTGGTCGGGGCGAACATCGCCGGTTTTCTCAAGGTCAGCCAGGCGATGGTCGCCCTCGGCCTGATCTGACGCGCCTTCGGCTATCCGGGGCGCTCGTGCGGGGCAGGGATGCCCCGCAAGGCGGTTTCGCGACCTCCTCCGAAGCAAGCCGGTCACCGCCGCTTGGGCCGCTCAGGCGACCCTCGAACGGCGGTCCTGGAAACAGAGCAGGCGTTGGCTGACGATGTCGGCGACGACCTTGAGTCCGAGCCCTTCGACAGCGAAGCAGCGCACGGCCGCCGCGACCGCGTCATCGGTCGAATCACCGTCGGTGAAGATCGGACGTCGGCGGCGCGCCGACAGGCCGTCAAGCCAGGCGGGCCGGTAGTCGCTGCCCGGCTGTTGCGGAAACAGGGCGACGTACGCGATCTGCGATTCGACGAGATCCTGGAAGAAATGCGACCCGAAGGACAGGTCCGGGACCAGTCCGTCGCCGAGTTCGGCGACCTCGACGATGACCGCGACCCGGCTGATGTCGCCGAAGCGGATCGGTACCCCCAGTTCCGGGCTGCTGGTGCCCCAACGCCCGGGACCGATCAGCAGTGTCGGACACTGATCGCGCGCCGAGATCCGGCGATTGAGGCGACCGATCAGCCGTGCGACGGCGAATTTCTGGGTCGTCGTCAGCGCGCTGTAGGCCGGCCCATCGACGCAGATGACCTGCGCGATCGGCTGGTCGATGTTGCCGCCCATGAAGTGGCCGTTGCTCGCGAAGAACAGCCGGCGTGGCGGCACCTGATCCGGGAGCGCGACCCGCTGGCTCAGTCCAAGCGTCTGCAGCGGCCGGCATTGAACCAGGTTGAACGACGGCTCGCCAGTGTCGCCCAGATGCACCGTGAACTCGATGTCGACCGGATAGTCGTAGGCCGTCTCGAGCGCCGCGAGCAGCCGCCGCATCAGCGGCACGAACGGCGTCGCGCCGAGCAGCGGCGCGAAGGTCAGGCGCCAGACCGGCTCGGCCTGGCCGTGCGCGCGGGCGCGCTGTGTCGCGTCGCGGTCGAGCTCGGCGCACCAGCGTAACGGCAGATCGGGGTCGTCGCGGACCAACTGGCGCAGCGGCAGCGCGCGCAGCCGGTTCTCGGCGATATCGAGGACATCCACATCGTGCTGCGAGAAGCGCCCGGCGTCGTCCTGGTCGCGAAATGGCCGTTTGTGCGGCTGGTCGAGCGCGACGACGCAGGCGTGATCGCCTTCGATCCGATCGACGGCCCGGGTGCCGAGCCCCATCACCAGGCGCACCATGCCGGCGGCCGGGTCCATCGACTCCTCCCAGACGAAGGTGTTGCGCGAGACCCCGACCCCGGCTGCATCGGGAAAGTAATAACCGCCGTGATAGCGCCCGTTGACCCTCTGCAGCAGCAAGGCCATCGGTTCTTCGAGATCGGCCAAGCCCCGTTGCTGACGGTAGACGAGTGCGTCGTCGCCCATCGTGCTCGCGAAGACGCGACAGATCGCCTCCTCGAGCTGTGCGAGCCGTTGCTCGGGGGGGCCCTGGTTGACCCGGAACAGGCTCTCGTACTTGCCGGCGAACGCGTTGCCGAAGCCGTCCTCGAGCAGGCTGCTCGAGCGAACCAGGATCGGGTACTGGCCGAAATAGTCGAGCATCCGTTCGAGGTCCAGGCGGACCTCCTCGGGCAGGCGGCCCTGGAGCATGTCCTCGCGCAGCGTCTGGGCCTCGCTGAAATAGCCGTCAGCGGTCCGTTGGCGCATGATCCGCGGCCACCAGCCGTTGTGGACCAGGTATGAATAGTAGACGTCGGAGCCGAGATAGAAGGAGTCGTGCGGGTCCAGGTGTCGACCCCACAGATCGGGTTCCTCGCGGATCAGGATTCGCCGGGCGAGCAGCATGCCGACGGCCTTGCCGCCGATGTAGCCGGTACCGATCATCCGCGCCCGGATTGCGATCAGGTCGTCGAGCGTCAGATAGCGCCGCGCCAACGCGACGATCCGCGGGTCGCGGCTGATCACGACTTGATAGAGCTGTTCGAGCACCTGCACGCGGCGTGGAGAGGCGGCCTCGTGGGTCGCCACCTCGGCTGCGTCGAGGAACAGGCGATCCCAATAGTCGAGCTGGCGTTGCGAGGTCTCGCCCTGGCGCCGCTCCAGATCCGCGTGCAGGCGCGTCGCGTCGCTGCTGTCGATCACCGGCCGGAACTGGTCGCCGTCGTGGATGTGCGGCAGGAACATCGTCGGCGACTGACGCTGCCAGACCTTGACCGGCTGGACATAGCGCTCGGCCGCCGCGCGCCGGACGTCGATCAGGACCTGCGTCGTCTCGCGGATCCGCGACATGGTCCGGTGCGAGTGGCTGGTCGGCCGCAACGCGAAATAGGCGACCGTGTCGAGCTCGTACAGATAGGGGCAGATGACCTGGAACAGGTTGCCGACCATCAGATCGGTCGCCCAGGCCGACAGCAGATCCGATAGGCAATCGAAGACGTAGAAGGCGCCGCGGCCGTGGTCGGTGATCAACTGATAGACGTGGCGCGTAAAGGCCTCGAAGCCGCGCAGGGCATCGATGTCGACGATCTGGATGCCGAGTCCGGGGGCGACCAGCGGCGCGTGGCGGCCGTAACGCAGATAGATGATCGAGCGGCCGCGGGCCGCCGCCGTCGCGACGAAGGGTGTCACGAAATGCCGGTAATCGTCGATCGACTCGACGCGCCAGACGACGTTGTCGCCGAGGCGCAGGCCATCGAGTACCGTGTCGAGCCGCGGCAGGCCGGTCGAGACCCTCTCGGGCGCGAGGTGCGGATCCAATGGGCTGATCATGCGTGACCGGCGAGCGGCCGCGCGGCGGTTGCGGCGATCAGGTCCATCGCCCGGTCGAGCATCGCGAGCGGCGTATGGAAGTGGGGCGAAAGCCGGATCCCGCCGCCGCGGTGCGCGCAGATCAGCCGTTGCGCCATCAGGTCGCGGTAGAGGTCCGCGGATGGGACGCCGGGCACGCGGAAGGTCACGATGCCGGCACGTCGTTCGGCTGCCCGCGGGCTCAACAGCTCGAAGCCGAGCCGGTCGACCTGCGCGATCAACCGGGTCGCCCGCTCCTCGATCCGGGCGGCGACCTCCGCGATGCCGACCTCCTCGAGCAGCCCAAGGCTCGCCTCGAGGCCATGGATCCCGAGCAGGTTCGGGCTGCCGCACTCAAAACGCGTCGCGTCCGCGGCCGGGACCCAGTCACGGCGCTCGTAGTCGCCGCGAGCGGCGACCATGTGCCAGCCGAACTGCGTCAGCACCAGCTCATCGCGCAGCGCCGGATCGACATACAGCAGCGCGACGCCCTCGGGGCCGAGCAGCCACTTGTGTCCGTCGGCGACGACGAATTGAGCGCCGCAGCGCCGGACATCGAAGGGCACGGCGCCGAGGCTCTGGATCGCGTCGACGCACAGCCAGATCCCGCGCTCGCGGCAGCGCGCGCCGAGCTCCTCCAGATCGAGGCGCAGACCGCGCGCATACTGGACTGAACTGACGGCGACCAGCCGGGTGCGTTGGTCGCACAGCGCGAGCAGGTCATCCTCCGGATGCGTCGCGGTGGCCAGATCCAGCGGTCGCCAGGTTACGCCGCGATCCGCGAGCGACTCCCAGACGATTCGGTTCGACGGAAACTCCTGCGCGATCCCCACGACATTGTCGCCGGCTTGCCAGGGCACGCCCTGGGCGATGATCGAGAGGGCCTCGGATGTGTTCTTGGCCAGCGCGACAGCGGCTGGCGTGGTCCCGATCAACCGCGCCAGACGCTCGCGCAGCCGGCGCTCGGCCGCGAGCCAGCGCGGGTAGCCCTCGGCGCCGGTGCGGCCGTTCTCGGCCGCGAAGGCGGTGACCGCCGCGACGGCCCGACGCGGCCAAGGTGCCACGCCGGCATGGTTCAGATAGAGGAGACCGGGCTCGAGCGGGAATTCGTCAGTCATCAGGATCGCGGGTCTGAGTTGTTCGCCGCATCCGATGCGGCCGCGGGACGGGTTTGACGCGAATTGTCCAATTGTGCCACCGAAGGGTCGTTCGGGGCACGCCGATTCGCAATCGATCCGCAATTGGACTTCATAAACAATCACATGCAATTGGCACATGTCCTGCTGTACGAAGAGCAAGGCCCCGGCGACCGCGGCGTTCCGAACCAGCACCGAGGACCGGGATGCCCCGCACCACCGTCGACGGTGCGATCAGGTAGAACTCGACTGACGAGGTGGCCCATGAACACGCAACCGGTGTACCGCGAGGCCAAACCATTCTTGCAAACGATGCTGGACCAGTGCAGCAGTCAGGTGAGGACGAGGGTCATGGCGAAAGAACCGAGCGACAAGGAACGGAAACAGGGCTCACGCGCACACCCGCGCCTCGCGATGACGATCCCGGTGCGTGTGGATTTGCCTGGCGGTCGCGAGTCCCATCTGGTTCAGAATCAGGACATCTCTTGGGGCGGCGTGAAGTTCCTGGTGCCGAAGGATGCGATCCACGGCGTCGACTCGGTGACCGTGACCTTCCCGTGGAGTAACGGGAAGAAGATCTCCGCCGACGCCGAGATCGTGCGCACGGAACAGATCGATGACCAGCACGCATTGGTCGCGGCGCGTTTCTCGAGTCTGTCGACGCGAGATCAGCAGCGTCTCGAACGGTTGTTGACGATGCTGCAGACCACGGACCAGGCCCCGGCGGAGTCGACCCCAACCGATCCGATGGTGCCGAGTCTGGAATTACTGTTCGACGACGAGGAGGAAATCCGGTTGAAGCTCGCCGAGATCGCGCGTGGGACCCTGTCGATCACGGTGTTCGAGAGTTATGAGCCGAAACAGAGCATCCGCTTCGTCCTCGGCGGTATCGGCGATATCCCGGCGCTTCGGTTGCGGGCGCGAGTCGAGGATGTCGACATATTGAATACGTCGTCGCTGAGCGGTTGGCCCATGTACCAACTGAGGCTAGGTTTCGAACATCCGCTGTCGGAACTGCGCGCGGCCGCCGAAACTTTGATCGCGGAACTTCCGAAACGGCGGTTCCGGGGGCAGGAGGAATCCGAAGGGGACCTCGAAGAAGAAGTCTAGGCCGCGCTGGCCGCCGTATGGCGCGGTCGGTCAAATCAGCGTCTCGTGGACCTGCCGGGCGATCTCCAGTTCTTCGTTGGTCGGGATCACCAGCAGTTTGACCGGACTGTCCGGGGTGCTGATCACGCGGGTGCCGTCCGCCTCGCTTCGATTCGCGGCGGGATCGATCCGCATCCCGAGATTCTCGAGTCCGGCACACGCGCGGGCTCGCACGTCGGCGTCGTTTTCGCCGATGCCGCCGGTGAAGACCAGAGCGTCGACCCGTCCCAGCAATGCGCAATAGGCGCCGATATACTTGGTGAGCCGGTGGCAGAAGACCCCGATCGCCAATTCCGCACCGTCGTCGCCATGGTCGGCGAGCCGATGGATCTCGCGCATGTCGTTGACTCCGCACAGCCCGAGCAGGCCGCTTCGCCGGTTCAGCAGATCGTCGAGCGCCTCGAGATCGAGGCCGAGTTGCTTGCTCAGATAGAAGAGGATCGCCGGGTCCAGGTCACCGCTGCGGGTGCCCATCACGAGTCCTTCCAACGGCGTCAGGCCCATCGAGGTGTCGACGCTGTGTCCGTTGCGGATGGCCGTCGCACTGGCGCCGTTGCCGAGGTGCAGCGTGATCAGGTTGCACTGCAGCAGCGGTTTTCCCAGCCAGGTCGCCGCCTGCTTCGCAACATAATGATGGGATGTGCCGTGAAAGCCATAGCGGCGGACCCGGTGCTCCTTGTACAGGTATTCGGGCAGTGCGTAGCGGTACGCGGTACGCGGCATCGTCAGGTGGAACGCGGTATCGAACACCGCGACGGAGGGGACGTCCGGACAGAGCGCGCGCGCGACGCGGATCCCCGCCAGATGCGCCGGGTTGTGCAGGGGGGCCAGCGGAACCATCGCCTCGATCACCTCGATGACCTCGTCGTCGATGATCGTCGGGCAGTGGAAGACCTCGCCGCCATGGACCACGCGGTGGCCGATCGCCCCCAGGTCGCCGAGATCGGTCAGGACCCCGCTGTCGTGGAGTGTCGCGAAGATCTGGGTGAGACCGGTGCGGTGATCGGGGATCGCCAGGTCGTCGTCGCGGCGCTGGTGATCGCCGCCGGCATCGGTCCAGCGCGCACTGATCTGTCCGGCCGGTTCGCCGATGCGCATGACCGCGCCGGCCGCGAGACAGGACCAGTCGCGGCTGCTGAACAACTGATACTTGACGGACGAACTGCCGGAGTTCAGTACCAGGATCTTCATCGGTTTGCGCACCTTCGATGGGGTTTGGCTCGGTGTCAGGCCGATATCGTGGACGCGACCCGCGTTGGCTGCTCGGAGTCGACCCGGTGTCCCTGGTGGGCCTGGATCGCCGTGATAGCCACCGTGTTGACGATGTCGGTCACCGTGCAGCCGCGGCTCAGATCGTTGACTGGCTTGTTCAGTCCCTGCAATACCGGGCCGATCGCCACGGCCCCGGCGCTGCGCTGCACGGCCTTGTAGGTGTTGTTGCCGGTATTCAGATCCGGAAAGATCAAGACCGTCGCCTGGCCCGCTACCTCGCTGTCGGGCATCTTGGTTCGTGCGACGTCCGCATCGACCGCGGCGTCGTACTGGATCGGCCCCTCGATCTTCAAGTCCGGACGGCGCTCGCGGGCGATCCGCACCGCGTCGCGGACCCGCTCGACGTCGGCGCCCTTGCCGGAGGCCCCGGTCGAATAAGATAGCATGGCCACGCGCGGCGCAATGCCGAAGTCCGCGGCGGTCGCAGCGGACGTGATCGCGATATCGGCCAGTTGCTCGGCGTTCGGATTGGGGTTCACGGCGCAATCGCCGTAGACCAGGACGCGGTCGGCGAGACACATGAAGAAGACGCTCGAGACCAGCTCGACCCCGGGGCGCGTCTTGATCATCTCGAACGCGGGGCGAATCGTGTGCTGGGTCGTGTGCATCGCGCCCGACACCATCCCGTCGGCGTGGCCGTGGTAGACCATCGCAGTACCGAAGTAACTGACGTCCGCCATCGCGTCGTGGGCCATTTGCTCGGAGATCCCCTTGTGGCGGCGCAATGCGAAATAGGTTGCCGCGTACTGGTCGCGCTCCGGCGCCGTCACGGGATCGATGATACGCACTCCGTTCATCTTGAGCCCCAGTTCGCCGATGCGGCGGGCGATCTTGTCCCGGTCGCCGAGGAGCGTCAGGTCAGCGACGTCGCGCAGCGTCAGGATCTCCGCCGCCCGCAGGATCCGTTCGTCGGTCCCTTCCGGCAGCACGATGCGTCGACGGCTGGCCTTCGCCTGCCGAATCAACTCGTACTCGAACATCAAGGGCGTCACCCGGGCGGAACGGCGTACCGAAACGCGCTCGCGCAGGTCATCGATCTCGACGTTGGCCTCGAAGAGGCCAAGCGCCGCCGCGGTCTTGCGGTCGTCTCCAGCCAGGATCGTCGATTCGAGGTGATGGACATCGAGTGCCGTCATGAAGGTATCGGTCGGTACTCGAAGGATCGCCACCTTCGCGCGACGCAGGCCTTCGATCAGACGTCGCACGGTGTCGGCCAGCGGCAGGTTGCCGGTCAGTAGAAGGCCGGCCACGCGGGGAAAGGCCGTCGAGACGTCCGCGGCCAGCGCCGCCAGGATGATATCGGAACGATCGCCGGGTGTGATGATCAGGCAGCCGTCCTCGACGTAGTTCAGGAAGTCCGGGATCTCCATCGCGGCGACCTTGTAGTTGGTCACGACCTGGATCATCGCATCGGCATCGCCGTAGAGGCACTCGGCACCGAGGACCTTCTGGATCTCGCCCATCGTCGGTGTGCTCAAGGCCGGCTGCTCCGGCAGGACGAAGACCCTTTCGCTCGCTGGCAGCGAATTGCGCGCACGCGTGCGGACCAGATCCAGGTGCTCGCGCGGCACGCCGTTGACGACCGTGGCCAACAGCTCGCCGCGCCGATTCAGCATCGACTCGTGGGCCATCTGCACCGCGTCGAGCGTTTCCTGAGGGTGCCGGTGAAACCCCTTCACGACGACGACGATCAGGCAGCCGAGGTTGTTCGCCAGGTCGGTATTGAAATCGAACTCCAACGAGGGGACGACACCGTCGAAATCGGTGCCGGCGCAGACAACGAGGTCGCACTGCTCCTCGAGCGTCTTGAACTTGTCCAGGATTCGCTTGAGGAGTTCGTCGTACTGGCCGCTGCTGACCAATTGCCGTGCGAGGTCGGCGGTACAGCCGTACAACATCTCGGGGGCGAAGGGCAGATCGTAGCGACTGCGAATCAGCGTCGTCAGATCGTCGTTCTCGACATCGGTCGGCACCACCGGCCGAAAGAAGCCGACCTGCCGACTGACCGACGACAGCATCTCCATGAACCCGAGGACCACCACGGACTTGCCGCTGCCGGCGCCGGCACCGGCGATATAAACACTCTGCATAGATTGAGCCTGTCCTGTTTGCTGGCGGTCGGGTGGTCGGATCGAGATCCCGGCAGAGCCGACCGGTCATCGAATTAGCCAATGATAGCAGAGGTTACGGGCCGTCATATTAAATGCTCGTGACGCGGGGCACACGAATCCCCGAGCCCCGGGACCGGTCTGGCTTACAATAAGGTTTTGGCTCCGCCGCCCTCCTGACGTATCGAGGGTTGCAAAAGTCACCGGAGAAGCCCCGCTGCGACACGCTGCAAGGACGTCCGTGTCAGCTCGACGGCGGGATCCCTCCCGCCGACGGTCGCCATGAGCCGCTTCCGATGACTTTTGGGACGATTGATACCCATGTCCACGTCGATCGCATTGTTCTCCTACCGCCGTCACTGGGCGCACCGCTTCGGTGTCGCACCGGTCTTGCCGATGTCGCCCGATGAGATGGATGCCTTGGGTTGGGACAGTTGCGACATCCTGCTGGTCACTGGTGATGCCTATGTCGATCACCCGTCATTCGGCATGGCCTTGATCGGGCGCCTGCTCGAGGCGCACGGGTTTCGTGTTGGCATCATCAGCCAGCCGGACTGGACGCGGGTCGACGATTTCCGTCGTCTCGGTCGACCAAATCTGTTCTTCGGTATCACCGCCGGGAACATGGATTCGATGGTCAACCGTTACACGGCCGATCGGCGCCTGCGGTCCGACGATGCCTATACGCCGGACGGCGCGGCGGGTCGGCGCCCGGATCGTTCCGTCGTCGTCTATGCGCAGCGTGCCCGCGAGGCCTTCGGCGATGTGCCGATCGTCATCGGCGGCATCGAGGCCAGTCTGCGGCGGGTCGCCCATTACGACTACTGGTCCGATAAGGTGCGACGCTCGGTGCTGGTCGACGCCAAGGCCGATCTGTTGATCTACGGCAACGGCGAGCGGGCCGTCGTCGAGATCGCGCATCGGCTGGCCCGTGGCGAGGCGATCGGTGCCATCCGCGACGTGCGGGGCACCGGATTCTTGGCCCGCGGCCTGCCCGCTGGCTGGGCAGTGATCGATTCGACCGGCCTTGATGCGCCCGGCCGGATCGAGCCGCCGTCGGACCCCTATCATCCGGAACGCGATGCCGTGGGTCCGGGTGGCTGCGGCCCGGTCGCGCGCGATGGGCGGCCCTTGGTCGTCACCGCGCAGGCCGGTGCGCAAGGTGCTCGGGCCCGTCAGCTCGTGCGTTTGCCGGCGTTCGAACAGGTTCGCACCGACCCGGTCCTATATGCCCACGCGTCGCGGGTGCTGCATCAAGAGACCAATCCCGGGAATGCCCGGGTGCTGATCCAGGACCACGGCGACCGGACCCTGTGGCTGAACCCGCCGCCGCGCCCACTGACGACCGCGGAGCTCGATCGGGTCTACGAGCTGCCCTACAGCCGCCGGCCCCATCCCGCTTACGGCGGGGCGCGGCTGCCGTCCTGGGAGATGATCCGCTTCTCGGTGAACATCGTCCGGGGCTGTTTCGGCGGATGTACCTTCTGCTCGATCACGGCCCACGAGGGGCGATTGATCCAGAGCCGGTCGACCGAGTCGGTGCTGCGCGAGGTCGCCGAGATCCGCGACCACACACCAGGCTTCACCGGGATCATCTCCGACCTCGGCGGTCCCACCGCGAACATGTGGCGGCTTGGTTGCCGCGACGCCCGGGCCGAGGCGGCATGCCGCCGCCTGTCGTGTCTGTTCCCGGCGATCTGTGCGAATCTGGACACCGACCACGGTCCGCTGATCGAGCTCTATCGCCGGGTCCGGGCGGTACCCGGGATACGGCGTGTCCTGATCGCGTCGGGTCTACGCTACGACCTGGCGCTGCGGTCGCCGGACTATGTCCGGGAATTGGCGACCCACCATGTCGGCGGCTACCTGAAGGTCGCGCCGGAGCACACGGAGCCAGGGCCGTTGGCCCTGATGATGAAACCTGGAATCGCCGCATACGATCGCTTTCAGGCCCTGTTCGAGCGCTTCTCGCGCGAGGCCGGCAAGGAGCAGTATCTGATCCCCTATTTCATCGCGGCCCACCCTGGCACGACCGATCAGGATATGCTGAAACTGGCCTTGTGGCTCAAGGGGCAGGGGCTGCGGCTCGACCAAGTGCAGGCCTTCCTGCCGGCACCGATGGCGCTGGCGACGACCATGTACCACACTAGTCGCAACCCGTTGCGGCGGATCTCGCGCGACGCCCCGCCGATCCCGATCGTGCGCCAACTCGTGCAACGCCGCTTGCACAAGGCCTTCCTGCGCTACCATGATCCGGACAACTGGCCAGCGCTCCGCGCCGCCCTGTTGGTCATGGCCCGGGCCGACCTGATCGGGCGCGGTCGGCGGCACCTGGTGCCGCCGGGTCAATCGAAGCCGGTCGCGGCGGCCGGCGAGCCGGCGCGCGGTCACCGTTCCTCTCGTCCACGGAACGATCCTGGCGAAAACCTGAGCGGAGGGCACGGACGCCCTGTCGCGACGGGGGCTGGTCGCGCGGGTGCGTTGCGTCCGCGGCGCCGAACCTGACCCATAGAGTGAGGCCCCGATGATCGACCTGCACTGCCACCTGTTGCCCGGGATCGACGATGGTCCAGCGTCGCTCGATCTGTCGCTGGAGATGGCGCGCTTGGCCGTCGCCGATGGGATTAAGATCAGCGCCTGCACGCCGCACATCTATCCAGGCGTCTACGAGAATACGCGCGATGGCATTCGGCGGTGCGTCGACGACCTGAGACGGCGGTTGCAGGACGCCGACATCCCGCTCGTCATCACCGACGGTGCCGATATCCAGATGGTGCCGGAGCTGATCCAGGGACTGCGCGCAGGCCGCTTGGCCACGTTGAGCGGGACGCGTTATTTTCTGTTCGAGCCCCCGCACTTTGCGGTGCCGTTCGGCTTCTCGCGACTGATCTTCGATGTGCTCGCCGCCGGCTATGTGCCGATCATCACGCATCCGGAACGCCTCGGGTGGCTGGATCGCGATCACTACCCGTGGTTCGTCGATGCGGTGTCGGCGGGTGCCTGGATTCAGTTGACCGCGGGGGCCGTGACCGGCCGATTTGGTCGGACCGCCCGGGATTGGTCCGAGCGCTTCCTCGGCGACGGTCTCGTTCACATCCTGGCCACCGATGCGCACGACCCGATACGCCGGCCGCCGTTGCTCGGTGAGGCTCGGGCTGCTGCCGAGAAGTGGCTCGGGCCTGTCGAGGCCGAACGGCTCGTCTCGGACCGCCCCCGCGCCGTGCTCGACGATCTGGATCCGGGATGCGTCACCCCGCCGCCGAGCCTGTCGGGCTTCTCTGACGGGTTGCCCAGAGGCGCCTCAGCTCGACGCCGCCCGGGACTGTTGGCCCGGTTGTTTGGCTGAGTTCGAGTCTTCGGGGTACGGTTGACCAATGGTTCTGTCGCGGCACCGAACCCGAAGGTTCGGCGCCGATGGGGCATGGGTGGCGCGCCCGGCGATCGTCAGAAACGTCGAGGCGGACGATCGGCTCGCGGCCGCGCCTCGTTGACGGTCATCTTCCGCCCTTGCAGTGGGGAATCGTGGAGCTCCTTGATCGCGTTCTCAGCCTCGCTCTGATTCGGCATGTCGACGAAACCAAATCCTTTCGACTGGCCAGAAAACTTGTCCTTGATGACCTCGGCGCTCGACAGCGCGCCGTACTCCGAGAACAAATTCCGCAAGTCGTCATCGGTGACACTGTATGGCAAATTGCCTACGTAGATCCTCATCACTCGCTCTCGCACAGGGGTGCGTTGCTCCGGCAGAGGCCATCGATGCGTCAACGCACCAACCGGATCGATGGCGAACGGCGGGATGACCGACCACGCAGGCAAAGCTAGACGAAGCCCGGGGCCCCGTCAACAAATGAGGAACAAATAGGCGCTGGTCCCAGTGCCGGCGCACTGGGACGGGCAGCGGCGGGTATCTAGACTTGGACGGGGCTCAGTCGATATTGCCCTTGTCGTGCTGATCGAGGAGCAGGCCTCCGAGGGCACCGGCGCCAGCGCCGATCAGGGCGCCCTTGCCGGCGTCGGCACTCAGTGAACCGATCGCGGCGCCCGTCGCGGCACCGACCGCGGCCCCGCTGGCCGTGCGGGAGGTCGTGGTGGTGCCGCATCCAGCGACGGCGATGCCGGCCAGCAGCAGGATGACAAGTGTGTAGGCTCGCATGTTGAGACTCCAGGTCACGAAAACATCAAAAAAACGCTGCGCGCTAATAGGCGGCGCTCGGGTTGCCGCCGGGTTGTCTTAAGTTTGACCCCTACGGCCGTTCGATGATTCCCTCCTGCGTTCTGCTCGACGCCACCGGGACCGAGCCCCGGCACTCCCCGGGTTGTGGTCCGCCCTCGTTGCGCTAGATCGAGGCGGCTAGTCCCTCGCGCAAGGTGGGGTAGGTCAATACGACCCCCAGTTCTTCGCGCAGCCGCCGGTTGCTGAGACGCCGCGACTCGCGCATGTAGGATCGCATTCCAGGCGACAGTTGCCCGTCCATGTCCGCGAGTGGGATCTCGGGGGGGCGCGGCAGTCCGGCCGCATCCGCGATCTGAAAAAAGTAGTCGGTCATCGTGCTCGGATGATCGTCGCAGACGTTGTAGACCCCACCATCGGTGCCGCGCGCCATCGCCGCCAGGCTGGCTTGGACCAGATCCTCGATGTGAATGCGGTTCGAGTACGGGGCCTCGGCTTCGCGCACCAGCGGCAGGCCTTGGCGGATGCGCTCGATCGGCAACCGGCCCGGGCCGTAGATCCCGGCCACGCGGAGGATCACGAGCGAGGTGCCTTGCTCGCGGCTCCAGCGCCGCAAGCTCTGCTCGGCATCCCAGCGGCGTCGGGCCCGGTCGGCCGTTGGGCGCACCGGCCAGGTCTCGTCGACCCAATCGCCAGCGCAATCGCCATAGACGCCGGTCGTGCTGAGATAGACGAGGCGCCGAGGCGGCGTGCCGCGCGAGCAGGCCGCGACCAGGCGGCGGGTGAGCCAGTCCTCGACGCCTTCCCCGGGCGGCGGCGCGAAGTGGAAGATCCAGCAATCGGAGAAGGGCAGCCGGCTCAGGTCGCCGTCGGTCAGGTCCAACGTCAGG
Source organism: Thioalkalicoccus limnaeus (assembly GCF_041197575.1). Lineage (NCBI taxonomy): Bacteria > Pseudomonadati > Pseudomonadota > Gammaproteobacteria > Chromatiales > Chromatiaceae > Thioalkalicoccus > Thioalkalicoccus limnaeus. The sequence goes on from NZ_JBDKXB010000004.1 coordinate 62,105, forward strand.
GCCGGCACGCCGGCGGCGGTCAGGGCCTGTTGGCTCGCCTCGGTTCGCACGACGCCGAGGACCGAGTGACCTCGATCGAGGTAGTGCCGGGCGACGCGGCGGCCGGTGTCGCCGCAGCCGAGGATCAGGACCCTGGGTCGGGTCGGATCGGGGACGGATCGATGCGCATCGGACATAGCGGTTCACCAGGTGAGCGTCCGGTCATGGCGAGCGCGCCGAACGCGTGTGTCGGCCGATTCCCGGGTCAGGCCGTTTCGGCCGCGACCAGCGCCTCGCAGGCGGCGACCAGCGAGGCCTCGTCCGCGCGCGCGGCCACCGCCACATGCACGAAGCCGAGCGCGAGGGCTAACCCTCGTGTGCGCTCGGCAACGACGACCAGTGGCGTCTGGAACAGGTCATCGCCGACGACCGGGCGGGCCAGCGTGATCAGGTTGCGCAGCACCTCGTCGCTGGTCGCGATCGCGATCGCCACGTCCTGCCGCCAGTCGCTGACGACCCGCTCGACCGAGATCGCCGGGAGGATGCGCCGATAGACCTCGGCAAAGACCACCTCGGCACCTCGGGCGGCGAGCGTCTCGCCGAGCAGTGCGCGGCCGCCGTCGCCGCGCACGATGAGCACCCGCTGCCCGCGCAGGTCCGCCAAGGCCGGAAAGGCGAGCAGGGCCTCGCTGTCGTAGCGTTCGCTCGGCACCAGGTCCGGGGCGCGCCCGGCCGCGACCAAGGCCTGGGCCGTGGCCTGCCCGACGGCCACGAGCCGCGAAGCCGTCGGCAGCCGCTGATCGGGGAACAGCGGCAGCGCCTGCTCGACGGCGTTGCGGCTGACGAAGACCAGCAGATCCCAATCCTCGGCGAGCAGCGGTCGCAGGCTGGTCGGATCGGGGGCGGGCGCGATCGCGAGCACCGGTAGGCGGATCGGTCGGCCGCCAGCCGCTGCGATGCGGTCGCACAGTCCATCGGCCTGGGCGGCGGGTCGCGTCACGAGCACGCCTCGCCCGGCGAGGCCGGCCGCCTCGATCATGGTGACTGGAGCGCGGCCAGGATCTCGCCGGCGCCCTGTTCCAAAAGCCGATCGGCGAGGCCGTGACCGAGCGCCCTGGCGTCGGAACGCGGCGCGCGCGCCTCGGCGCGCAGCAGCCGAGTCCCGTCCGTCGTCCCGACCAGACCGCGGAGATGCAGGACGTCGTCGACCAGTTCCGCGTGCCCGGCGATCGGGACCTGGCAGCCGCCATGCAGGCGCTCGTTCATCGCGCGCTCGGCCCGGACCCGGTCGGCGGTGTCGGCATCGTGCAGCGGCGCGATCAGCGCCATGACCCGCTCGTCGTCGTCGCGGCACTCGATGCCGATCGCCCCTTGCCCGATCGCCGGCAGGCTGTCCTCGGTGCTGATCCGCGCGCGGATGCGGTCGGCGAAGCCCAGGCGCATGAGACCGGCGGCGGCCAGGATGATCGCGTCGTAGTCACCCGCGTCGAGCCGTGCGAGTCGCGTGTTGACATTGCCGCGCAGCGGCTCGATCACGAGATCGGGTCGCCGGCTGACGATCTGACATTGGCGGCGAAGACTGGAAGTCCCGACGCGCGCCCCGTGCGGGAGCTCGTCGAAGCGTGCGAAGCGGTTCGAAACGAAGGCATCCCGTGGATCCTCGCGTTCCAGGATCACCGGCAGGTGAAGGCCGGCGGGAAAGTCGACGGGCACGTCCTTCATCGAGTGCACCGCGATATCGGCGGTCCCGTCGAGCAGGCCCTGTTCGAGTTCCTTGACGAAGAGCCCCTTGCCGCCGACCTTCGCCAGCGGCGCGTCGAGTATCTTGTCGCCTTTCGTGGTCATGCCGATGATCTCGACGCCGAGGCCATCGTGGACCGCCCGGAGCACTGCGGCCACATGCTCGGCCTGCCAGATGGCCAACGGGGATTTGCGGGTTGCGATGCGGATGGTCTCGGGCATGGTCCCCTCCGAAAAACCCATAAAGCTACACCGGCCGGCGCCCGCGGGCAAATGGACGACGGTCGCCGCTGGGTTGGAGTCTGAATCGTAGCAGCCGGGGCGGGGCGTGCCGAGCGCGGAATCCATCTGTCCCGCTACCGGCCTCGGGTCCGGCACCAGGCCGCAGCGATCCGACCAAAGGCGCTGGCCTGCTCCGACACGAGAGGGGGAAATGCCTGACATGCGCCGCGGGCGAACCGCCTCTGGTTGTGCAAAGGGCGCGGAGCGGTTAAGGTTCCGCGATTGCGATCAACGCATCCAGGTGTCGTCGAGCCAGCAACCGGGGCCGGCGATCTTCGTCTCAGATACACTAGGTCCAGCGGTTCGGCCCGGCGGCCGCAATGGCCAGCAGCGGCTCTTCACTATGCTCGAGGTTGTCGATCTTGCGTGCCGGCGCGGTGACCGCCGACTTTTCTCCGCGGTCGGGTTCCGTCTCGAACCCGGTGTCTTGCTCCACGTCCGCGGTCGCAATGGCACCGGCAAGACGACCTTGCTGCGCGCCCTCTGCGGTCTCTTCACCCCCGAACAGGGCCGGATCCACTGGCGCGGCGAGGACATCCGCGAGCTCGGCGACGAGTATCATCGCGAACTGCTGTTCTTCGGCCACCTAAACGGGATCAAGAGTGAACTGACCGGTATCGAGAACCTGCGGATCTCGGCGACGCTGGACGGGGATGGCGTCGAGGACGCGGATTTGTGGCAGGCACTGGCCAGGATGGGTCTCGATGGTTTCGAGGACCTGCCGACCAAGATGCTGTCCCAGGGCCAGAAAAAGCGGGTGGCGCTGGCGCGCTTGGTCGTGAGCGGCGCGCCCTTGTGGGTTCTCGATGAACCTTTTACCGCGCTGGATGTCGATGCGGTTGCGCTGTTGCAGGTCCTGATCGCCGAGCATGTCGAGCGCGGCGGGCTGGCGGTGTTGACGACCCATCAAGAGGTGCCGCTGACGTCCGGGCAGGTCCAGCGCCTCGATCTGGAGTTCGGTTATTGACCATGGGGCGGGCTTTTTTCTGTTTGCTGCGCCGCGATATCACGCTGGCCATGCGCCGACGCACGGATGTGCTGACGACGCTCTTTTTCTTCATCATCGTCGTCAGCCTGTTCCCGCTCGGAGTCGGCAGCGAGCAGGAGATCCTGCGCAAGCTGGGGCCTGGCGTCGTGTGGGTGGCGGCCTTGTTGGCCTCGATGCTGGCTCTCGAACGGTTGTTCGCGGCCGATTACGAGGATGGCACCCTGGAGCAGATGCTGCTCGCCGGTCAGCCTTTGTCATGGTTGGTGTTGGCGAAGGTCTGCGCCCATTGGCTGTTGACCGGTCTGCCGCTGGTCTTGATCGCGCCCCTGATCGGCATGCAATACTACCTGTCCGAGACGGCGATCCTGGTCACGATGCTGGCCCTGCTCGTCGGGACACCGGTGCTCAGCCTGATCGGTGCCATCGGCGCGGCCTTGACGCTCGGCTTGCGCGGGGGCGGAATCCTGCTGTCGCTGCTGATCCTGCCCCTGTATGTGCCGGTTCTGATCTACGGTTCCGGTGCGGTTGCCGTGGAACTTGACGGGGTCCAGCCCTTCTTCTACCTGCTGGGCGCCTTCTTGGTATTGTCCCTGTTGTTTGCGCCCATCGCCTCGGCGGCGGCGCTGCGCATTGCGCTGGAGTAGGCCGTCTGTCCGAGGGTATGGCTATGAAAATCAATTGGTTCAAGTACGCGGCACCAGCCAGCTTCTACCCGTTGGCGGGCCGCCTCATCCCGGTCTTCGCGATCCTCGCCGCGGCGGCGATCCTGCTCGGGCTCTACTGGGGCTTCTTCCAGACCCCGGACCAACTCGGTGGCACGAACCCGCAGAAGGAGTACTACCGGATCATCTTCATCCATGTGCCGGTGGCCTGGATGTCGATGTGGCTCTACGTCGTGTTGGCCGCTTGGTGTGCGATCGGTCTGGCCTTCAATACCCGGCTCTCGTACATGATGGCCAACGCCGTCGCCCCGACCGGCGCCATCCTCACCTTCCTCGCGCTTTGGACCGGTGCCCTGTGGGGCAAGCCGAGCTGGGGCACCTACTGGGACTGGGATCCGCGATTGACGTCGGAGCTGATCCTGTTCTTTCTCTACATCGGTTACATCGCGCTGCACTCGGCGATCGACGATACGCGACGCGCCGATAAGGCGGCGGCCTTGTTGGCCATCGTCGGCCTGGTGTGCGTACCGGTGATCTTCTGGTCAGTGAATTGTCCCGATCCGAATCAGTGCGCGGCCCTGCATCAGCGTTCGTCGCTGACGCAGATGGAGCCCAACATCCTGTTCGCGATGTTGACCGTCACCTTGGGGGTCTGGATGTATTCGTTCGCGACGGCCTTGGCTCGGCTGCGCGGCATCATCCTGCTGCGCGAAGCCGAGTCGGCCTGGGTTCAGGAGCTGGTGGCAAAGGAGGCTCGGTCATGAGGGATTTTCTGTCTCAAGGCGGCTATGCCTTTTTCGTCTGGGGCTCCTACGGGATGACCCTGTTGCTGCTCGGTCTCGAGGTGGTGTTGCTGTCCCGCCAGCGTCGAACCATTTTGACGCGTCTCGGTCGATTAGTTCGGATGCGTGCTCGCGGAGGAAATTGATGAAAGCCAGAAACAAGCGTCTCCTGTTCGTCGGTCTGGCCATCGGCGGCGTCGGCGTCGCCGCGGCGATGGCGATCACCGCCCTTCAGTCCAGTGTCTCCTACTTCTTCAGCCCGTCGCAGGTCATGGCCAACGAGGCCCCGCTGGATCGCGTGTTCCGTCTCGGCGGCCTGGTGGAAGATGGCACCATCCTCCGGCAACCCGATGGTCTGACCGTTCATTTTTCGGTGACCGACCAGGCCCAGCGGGTGCTGGTAAGCTACACCGGCATTCTTCCCGATCTGTTCGGCGAGGGGCAGGGGGTCGTGACCCGCGGGCGCCTCGGCGAGGACGGTGTGTTCTACGCCGAGCAGGTCCTGGCGAAGCATGATGAATCCTATTTGGCCCCCGAGGTCGAGAAGGCGTTGAAGACAGCCCAGGCGCATGGCTATGGCGCCGACTCGATGGTCACCGACCGATGATCCCCGAACTCGGACATTTCGCGCTCATCCTGGCCTTGGTGCTCGCCCTGGTCCAGGCGACCCTGCCCCTGGTCGGCTCGTTCACCGGCAATCGCAATTGGATGAACGCCGGCCGCAGCCTGGCCTATGGCCAGCTGGTGTTCCTGACGCTTGCGATCCTGGCGTTGATTCACGCCTTCCTGGCCGATGACTTCTCGGTGCGTTATGTGGCGGCGAACTCGAACTCGCTGCTGCCCGATGTCTACAAGGTCTCGGCGGTATGGGGTGCCCACGAGGGGTCGCTGTTGCTCTGGGCCCTGATGCTCGGGGCTTGGGGGGCGGCCGTGGCTGCGCTCAGCAAGAGCCTGCCCTTGACGATGGTCGCTCGGGTGCTGGCCGTCATGGGCATGAACAGTATCGGCTTCCTGTTGTTCATGCTCTTGACATCGAACCCGTTCGAGCGGCTTTTCCCGGCCCCGCTCGATGGCCGCGACCTCAATCCCCTATTGCAGGACCCTGGGCTCGTCATCCACCCGCCGATGCTCTACATGGGCTATGTCGGCTTCTCGGTAGCCTTCGCGTTCGCGATCGCCGCGCTGATCGGCGGTAAGCTCGATTCCGCGTGGGCCCGCTGGTCGCGGCCCTGGACCACGGTTGCCTGGGGTTTCCTGACGATCGGCATCGCATTGGGCAGTTGGTGGGCCTACTACGAACTCGGTTGGGGTGGCTGGTGGTTCTGGGATCCGGTCGAGAACGCGTCGCTGTTGCCGTGGATCCTGGGTACGGCGTTGCTGCACTCGCTGGCGGTGACCGAGAAACGCGGCGCCTTCAAGAGCTGGACGGTCCTGCTCGCGCTGAGTACCTACGCGCTGGTTCTGCTCGGGGCCTTCCTGGTTCGCTCCGGCGTCCTGACCTCGGTCCATGCCTTTGCGACCGACCCGGCGCGCGGCACCTATATTCTGATGTTTCTGTGCGTCGTCGTCGGCGGTTCGCTGGCCCTGTACGCATGGCGGGCGCCGGCGGTCTCCGGTGGGGGACGTTTCACGCTGGTTTCGCGCGAGAGCTTCCTGCTCGCGAACAATCTGCTGCTCGTCTTGCTGTGCAGTCTGGTGCTGCTCGGCACGCTCGCTCCGCTGGTCTACGAGGCCTTGTCGCTCGGCAAGATCTCGGTCGGCTTCCCGTGGTTCAACAAGATGTTCGTGGCCGTGACGCCGTTCATCGCGTTGGCGCTCGGCGCCGGCGTCCTGGCCCGCTGGAAGCAGGATGACGCCTGGCGCCTAGTCCAGCAGCTGCGGGTCGCCTTGATCCTGACCGGCCTGGTCTTGGTCGCGACCATGATCCCGTTCTTCTCCCATGGGTACCTGTGGGTGCCGATCGGTATCACCCTGGCCGCTTGGGTCCTCTTCTCGCATCTGGCGAGTCTGGTCGAGCGGTGGCGCAACAAGGTCCGTCTCGGTGGCGGCATCCTCGCGGATTTCGGCAGCCATAGCCGAAGCTATTATGGCATGTGGGTCGCCCATGTCGGTGTCGCCGTCTTCATCGTGGGTATCACGATGGTGTCCCATTTCGAGGTCGAGCGGGATGTGCGCGTTTCGCCCGGCGATTATGTCGAGGTGGCCGGCTACCGCTTCCAGTTCGAGGGTTCGGGAACCGTACCGGGTCCCAATTACAGCGCCCAACAAGGTTTGGTCAACGTCTACTCCGGTGACCGACTGGTGACGGTGCTGCGTCCGGAGAAACGGACCTACTTCGTCAGTTCGCAGGTCATGACCCAGGCCGCGATCAGGCCAGGGTTGTTCCGCGATCTGTACGTCTCGCTAGGCGAGCCGCTCGGCAATGGCGACTGGAGCATGCGCGTCTATTACAAGCCCTATGTGCGCTGGATCTGGCTCGGCAGCATCCTGATGGCGCTCGGTGGCGTGATCGCAATCAGCGACCGACGCTATCGGCTCGCGACCCGGGCATTCAAGGCGCCGAAGGGTGCAGCCAACGCGAGGGCCTGATATGAACCGATTCAAGAATTGGACCTTGTTGCCGCTGGCCCTGTTCGTGGTGCTGGTCGGCTTCCTCGGCTATGGCCTGACGATGGACCCGAGCAAGGTCCCATCGCCGCTGATCGGCAAACCGGTGCCGGAATTCGAGTTGCCGGCGTTGACGAACCCGGATCGTTCGATCACGCACGAGGACCTCAAGGGTGCCATCTCGCTCGTCAATGTCTGGGCCTCCTGGTGCCCCTCGTGTCGCGCCGAGCACAAGACGCTGATGGCCTTGGCGCAGCAGGGGGCGGGCGATGGCTTCCGAGTGGTCGGCCTCAATTGGAAGGACGAGCGCGACGACGCGCTCGAGATGCTGCGGGTCTTCGGCGATCCCTACACCTGGAACGCGTTCGACCCGGACAACCGGGTCGGGCTTCACTTCGGCGTCTATGGTGCCCCAGAGACCTTCGTCATCGATCGGCAGGGCATCATTCGCTACAAGCACATCGGACCCCTGGATCCGAGAGTCTGGGAGCAGACCCTTCGGCCGCTGGTCCAGCAACTTAAGGCAGAGAGCTGATGTCTTGGCGACACACGATGATCCCGGCGGTGTTGCTGGTCGGGCTGATCCTCGGCGGCCCGACCGGAGCCTTCACGCTCGAGCAATACGAGTTCGACGACCCGGCCCGCCAGGCCGAATTCCGCAACCTGATCGGGCAGGTGCGCTGCCTGGTCTGCCAGAACGAGTCGCTGGCCGATTCGCAGGCGGGCTTGGCGGGTGACCTGCGCGACGAGATCTATCGGATGATGCTCGCCGGATCTTCCCGGGACGAGGTCGTCGACTTCCTGTTGGCCAGGTACGGCGATTTCGTGTTGTACGAACCGCCGTTTCGGCTGTCGACCTTGCCGCTCTGGCTCGGTCCGGTGCTTCTTGCCCTCATAGGGGTATTGGTCTTGAGACAGGCGCTCGCCAGCAAGCAATCGGCCCCCGAGCAGGACCTCTCGCCCGAGGATCAGGCCCGTTTACAGCAAATCCTCGCGCCGCGAGCCGAGCAGAATCAGGATCCCCGTCGATGATCGTCTTCTGGATATTTGCCGCCGGCCTCGCCGGCCTCGCCTTGGTGTTCGTGGTCCCCGCGCTCGTCAATCGTCGGCCGATTTCGGCTGGCATCGCCCAGGATGAGTTGAATCTGGCGGTATTCCGCCAGCAGCTCGGCGAACTGGATCGGGATCTTTCCGCCGGCAACCTCAGCCAGGATCAGTACGACTCGGCGCGACGCGACTTGGAGCGTGAGCTGCTGAGCGACCTCGACGCGACCGACGCGCCGGCGGTTGCGTCCTCGAACCAGCGCGGTCGCTGGATTGCCGTGGTCCTGGCGGTCGTGGTCCCGGCCGGTGCCGTCTTGCTCTATCTGCAGATCGGCGCGAACGACATCATCCCGCGTCTCGAAGCGGCGGCGCCGGGCTCCCCGGGGGCCGCATTGGCCCATGGCGGGTCTGGCGAGTCGCTGTCGCTGGAGGTGCTGGTTCAGCGATTACATAAACGCCTGGATCAGAACCCGAAGGATGTCGATGGCTGGCTGCTGTTGGGGCGGACCTATTACACGATCGATAAGCCGAACCGCGCGCTCGGGGCCTTTCAGCGCGCATTCGACTTGGCCCCGGACAACCCGGAGGTCATGCTCGCCTACGCACAGGGGTTGGCGATCGTCGGGGACGGCAACCTCGAGGGGGCTCCCGCCGAGCTGATCCGCAAGGTGCTCGCGATCGAGCCCGACAATGTCGGCGCGCGCTGGATGGAGGGCATGCTGGCCTATGAGCGGCGGCAATACAATGCGGCCGTGCTGGCCTGGGAGTGGGTGTTGGCACGCATGGATCCAGCGAGCGAGGATGCCGATGAGCTGCGCCGTTCGATCGCCGATGCGCGTCATCGGGCCGGTGGTCCCCCAGCGGTCGGACCGAGTGCGGATCAGTCGGCTGCGGCGGACGAGGTGCACAGGGCTCCGGAGGCCGCGGCGGCCGGTGTGACCGTGTCGGTCAATCTCGACGAGTCCCTGTGGTTCCATGCGGCGGCCGATGACGCCCTGTTCATCTACGCCCGGGCCGTCGATGGGCCGCCGATGCCATTGGCCGCGACCCGGGCCCGAGTCATCGACCTGCCGTTGACGATCAGGCTCGATGACAGCATGGCGATGCTGCCGGAGCGGCCGATGTCGCAATTCGACGAGGTCATGGTTGGGGCGCGCATCTCGAAATCGGGCAGCGCGACCGCACAGGCCGGCGATCTCGAGGGGGAGGTCGGGCCGATCAGGATCGGTGACGGCGAGCCGGTGACCCTGATCATCGATCGCGAACGCCGCTGAAGGTTCGCGCGCGGCCGATTCTGGCCGGCTTGGCCAAGAATCGGCATCGTTCGAATACCCCTAGGCGCCGAGGGGGCGGTGGTCGGGATCAGCCGTTCGACCGCTCGTAGGTCCCGACCAGTTCGGTCCGGGCCAGGATGTGGCCTTCGATGGCCAGCAACAACTGGTCCTTGGTCGGCTCCCCAAGTCCAGCGACGCGCATGTCCAGCGCATAGAGGCGGTGGAAGTAGCGGTGTCGCCCGATCGGTGGACAGGGGCCGCCATAGCCCGTGCGACCCCAGCTATTGACCCCTTCACCCGTCCCCGGCGGCAGGGCCGCGCGGGTCACTGCGGCCGGCAGTCCGGCGCAGTCGGGCGGCAGGTTGTACAGAAGCCAATGATCCCAGACCATCCTTGGTGCGGCCGGGTTCGGGGCATCGGGGTCATCGACGATCAAGACCAGGCTCTGCGTCCCCTCCGGGATCCCGCTCCAGGCGAGATCCGGCGATACGTCTTCCCCGTCGCAGGTGAAACGCCGCGGGATCTCTTCGCCCTCGGCAAAGGCTTGTGACGACAACACCAGGGCCATGGCCACCTCCGAACGCGAACGATGTGGACAGCCTTCGCGAGCGGTGGCCGAGGCGCCGAGAAAGCCCCGCCCACCGTCCGCGGGATCTGGGGTCGTGGCGCAGATTAGACCCAGGTCGGCCGCGAAACTCGCGGAAGGCCAAAAAATAGCCTAAAGTTTAACTAGGGTATGAGTCAGGGGGAAGGTGTCACGATGCTCTTCGTGGCCCAGGCGTTTTGGCATTCCCCGATCGAGCTGTGCGTCCTTCGGCGGTCCATGGGGCCGCCTTTTTTTGCGCAAGCCCCCCGTCGGCACGATGCCGACGCGCTCGAATTGCCGTCACGCACAGGTGTCGTCTTTGCGCACGCTGGCCCATTCGATCAAACCGCACGGCACCCTGCCAGCGAACGCTCGGCATGTATGGCGCGAGCGGGCGTCCCCCGGGTGGCCCCACGAGACGAGGTCAGGTTGGCTGACCGATGTCCTCGGCGCTGGCCGGCACGCGACAGGCGCGAAAGAAGTCATAGTGGGCGATCGCTTCGAGGATCCCAGCAGCATAAGGCCGTTCGGCGAAGTAGATGCTGTCGATGTCGGCGAGCTGCGACAACTCTTCGTGATGACGGTTCGCGACGACGACCGCGAGCGTGTTGCCGCGCATCATGTCCTCGTCGGCGCCCGAGCCGCCTGCCGCCAGGATCCGTTCCAACGAGATCCCCCACTGATCGGCGAAATACCGCAAGGCGAGCCCCTTCGATGCGCGCACGGGTACGACGTCGAGGAACTGGCCGAAGGATAAAACCAGGTTGACCGTCAGGTCGGCTTGGTGCAGCAGGCTGGAGATCTCCTCGATCGGCGGGGCCGTATTGGGGTCGATGAAATAGCCGACCTTGAAACGCCCCTGCTCGGTCTTCTGTTGCAGCGTCAGGCCCGGGATTTCGGCCAGCACCTGCTGTACCCGCTTCGGATACCACAGGTAGTCGATGTGCCGGGTCCAGGCACGGTCGAGCGTCAACTGCGGGGCGTACGCGATCTCGGTCCCGAGGCTCGTGATCAGCACGTCTGGCTGCGGGATGCCATAGCGTTTCAACATCGCGAGTGCCGAGTCCAGACGCCGTCCGGTCGCGATTCCGAAGTTCGCGCACTGGCGGTTCTCGCGCATCACGCGGATGAAATCGGCGAGCGATGCCGGGTCGCCGAGCAGATTCTGGTCGAGGTCGGTGAAGATCGCGCGGTCGTGATAGAGCACCTGTCGACGCGCGGGGACCGCACGGGGTGCTGGGGCCGTCTGCTCGATGATCGGTCGGATCGCCCCGAGATATTCCTCGGCATGGGCCTGCCACGAGTACCTGGCCTTGACCCCGGCCAGACCACTGGCGCTCAGCGCCCGCCAGCGTGTCGCGTCACAGAGGATTTGGAGCAGTGCCTTGGTCATCGCGGCCTTGTCGAGCGGGTCGATCAGCAGCCCGTTGCGGCATTGGCCGACGATATCCTGTGGACCGCCGTCCTCGGTCGCGACGATCGGCAGGCCGCTCGCGGCCGCCTCGATCAGCGTCAGACCAAAGGGCTCGGTCAGGGCCGGGTTGATGAAGACCCCGCGCGAGGCCGCCGCCAATCGATAGAGGATCGGTACCTCGTCGGCGCGGTGGTGCTTCGGGTAGGCGACCCGGCCATAAAGGTCGTACAGGTCGACCGCGAGCAGCAGGGTCGTCAGCACCGTCTGGGCGCCGGCGTCGAGGTCGTTGATGTCGTCGCGGTTGCCGGCGACGACGACCAGGTTCGCCTTGTCGCGCAGTTCGTCGGACTCGCCGTACGCCTCGACCAGGGTCGCGATGTTCTTACGCTCGTCGGGCCGCGACAGGGCCAGGATCATCGGTTTGTCCGGCTCGCGCAGGAATCGCCGCAGTTCGCGCGCGATCGGCGCCTGGGCCTCGTCACCATCCGGCGGCCGAAAGCGGGCCAGGTCGGTCCCCGGTGGGATCACGCGCATCCGTTCCGGCTGATAGTGGTCGTAGAGCCCGTATTGCTCTTCGATCTCGTTGCTGGTGCTGGTGATGATCAGGCGGGCGGCGGCGAGGGTATCCTCCTCGGCATTGATGCGCCGCGCCATGTTGTAGCGCTCCTCGATCAGGGCGCGTCCGGTCCCCGAGGCGAGTAACCGACGCCGTTTGACGCGCCCGAGCGAGTGCCCGGTGTGCACCAGCGGCAGGCCGAGTTGATGCGAGAGGCGTGCGCCGACGTAGCCGGCATCGGCGTAGTGGGAGTGAATCAGGTCCGGAAGCCGCTCGGCCGCCCTGAGATATCCGAGCGTGTTGTCGGCGAAGGTGTCCAGGTGATCCCAGAGCTGCTCCTTGCGGATGTATCCGGGCGGTCCGGCCTCGATCCGCACGATTCGCGCCTTGTCGCACAAAGGCTCTTCGAATTCGGCATAGTCCGGGCTGACGCTCGGGTCCTCGACGCGCCGCGTCAACAGATCGACCTGCGCGACGTCGGGCCGCTCCGCCAACGCGCGCGCCAGCTCGACGACATACAGGATCTGCCCGCCGGTGTCGGCATCGCGGCCGAGCTCGAGATCCTTCGCGCGGATCAGGCCGTGCAGACTGATCAGGACCAAATAGAAGGGGCGCTCGGGGTTCGGCATGAGGATCACTCCTGTCGCGACGCGGCCGGCCGAGGGGCAATTGACCCCGCGGCGGGGCTCCTGGATCAACGGACTTGGCCTCCCATCCTAACGTCGATGGCGATCAGCGTCACCCCGTCACATGGCGAACCATCGCGGACGGAGGTTAGACAAGGAAGTTGCATCGCTGTGCGACGGCGGTTGCCTGAGCGACGTTGCTGCGAAACAATCATGTGACTATCGGGTCCGGAGGCTGGGCGTCCCACCGACCAACGCCCTTAGCTCGCCGCAGCGATCCGACGGGTCAACTGGAGCCAACGATGGCAGAGCGTGCGCTGACGCGAAAGAAAGGGCTGGGCGCCTACTATACGAATCCGGCCGTTGGCGATTTCCTCGTCACCTGGGGCATCGACGCGGCGCCGGGTGTCGTCATGGACCCGGCCTGCGGCGATGGCCGTTTTCTCCGCGCCGCGGCCGGTCGGGGTGCGACATTGATGGCCGGGATCGCTCAGCGTCTCACGCGAGCCGCCGTATCCCGCGGAAGACCAGGTCCGGGACCCATCGCGCCGTAGCGGGCAGCAGCGGAAGCAGCGTCTCGGCATCGCCGCCGGTGACCAGCAGTTGCGGCGCCGGGCCGATCTCGTCGGCAAAGGCGCGCAGCAGGTAGATCGCGAGGGCCGCTGGGGCCAGCCGGATGCCGTTGTCGATTGCCGCGCCCGTGTCGGTGGCCCAGGGGCCCGGCGCGCCGGTCGTCGGTGCGCCGCGCGGGATTCGCGTTCCGCGTGACAGGCTGTCGCGCATCAGTTCGCGGCCGGGCAGGATCAGGCCGCCGAGGTGTCGTCCGTCGGCCCGAAGCCGATCGAAGGTCACCGCCGTTCCGGCATCGAGGATCAGCGTGTCCCCGGGAAAATCCGCGTGGGCGCCGATCAGCGCGAGCCAACGGTCGACGCCGAGCCGGCTGGGATCCTCGTAGGCGACCGTGACGCCGAATACCCCGTCGCTGACGCGCACGGACATCGGTGTCAGCCCCCAGCGGCTTTGACAGACGCGAGCGACCGACGCGGTCAGATCCTCGCCGGCGACGCTGGCGAGAATGATCTGATCGGGCGGGTCCAGATCGTCCCAGTCGGCATGCAGGTCGATCGGCACGCCGCCGAAGTGACGGACGGCACGGACCTCGCCGAGGCGACCGTCGCGGAGCTCAACCCAGCGCAGGCTGGTGTTGCCGACGTCCAGCAAGAGCTTCATCGCGGACTCCGGGAACGGTTAACGGCGCGGGCCGGGGGCCGCGTCGTCGAACAGCGCGGCGGCCTGTTGGTCGGCCTGATACGAGGAACGCACCATGGCACCGCTCGCGACCTGCGCGAAGCCGAGCTCCTCGCCGATCGCGCGCAGCTCGTCGAACTCCGTCGGCGTCCAATAACGCCGCACCGGCAGGTGCTCGCGCGTCGGCGCCAGGTACTGACCGAGTGTCAGCATCTCGCAGCCGTGGGCGCGCAGGTCAGTCAGTACGCCGACGACCTCGTCACGGGTCTCGCCGAGCCCGAGCATGAGCCCGGACTTGGTCGGGACCTCCGGATGACGGGCCTTGAAGTCGGCGAGCAGCCGCAGCGACCCCTGGTAATCGGCGCCCGGCCGGGCGGCGGGATACAGGCGTGGGACCGTCTCCAGGTTGTGGTTGAACACGTCCGGGAGCGCATCGTCGCGGAAGGCCGCGAGCGCATTGGCCTCGCGCCCGCGGAAATCCGGGACCAAGACCTCGAGTCGCGTCGTCGGGGTGCGCGCCCGCACCGCGCGCAGGCACGCGGCGAAGTGGCCGGCCCCACCGTCACGCAAGTCATCGCGATCGACCGAGGTGATGACGACATAGCGCAGCCCCATGGTCGCGATCGCCTCGGCCAGATGCGCCGGCTCGTCCGGATCGACCGGCTCCGGGCGCCCGTGCGCGACGTCGCAGAAGGGGCAGCGGCGGGTGCAGATGTCGCCCAGGATCAAGAAGGTCGCGGTACCGTGCTCGAAGCATTCGCCGAGGTTCGGGCACATGGCCTCCTCGCAGACCGTCGTCAGACGGCGCTCGCGCAACAAGCGCTTGATGCGGGCGACCCCGGCCCCGACCGGGGCGCGCGCGCGGATCCAATGCGGTTTGCGCAGCCGGGTGTCGGCCCGCTCGACCTTGACCGGGATCCGCGCGATCTTATCGGCCCCGCGTTGATGGGTGTCGGGATGGGCCCGGGACCGGGCCGTCAAGGGATCGAAGTCGGGCATCGTGGATCTCGGTTGGGATGGTTGGCGGCGGCTGGCTCTGACCAGCAGGCCGTGGCCCTTCGGATCGAATGGTACCATCGCACGCCGACAACGCGCCGGGCGTCGGCCGTGGGTTCCGCATCGGGCCGGCTCCCAGCCCACTCAAGGAACCAGCCCCCGGCCCTGCAAGGTCTTGATCTGGTCGCGGAGCGCGGCGGCTTTCTCGAACTCGAGGTCCTTCGCGGCTCGGTACATCTCCTTCTCGAGCGCCTTCAGACGACGGCTCATCTGCGCCGGCGTCAGGTGTGCGTACTCGATGACCTCCTCGGCGACCTTCGCATAGTCGCGGGCACGCAGCGGGGCGCCGGGGCTGGCGGTCTCCATGATGTCAGCGATCGCTTTGCGGATCGTTTGCGGCGTGATCCCGTGTGCCGCGTTGTGCGCGATCTGCTTCGCGCGGCGGCGGTCGGTCTCGTCGAGCGCGCGCCGCATCGAGCCGGTGATGGTGTCCGCATAGAGGATCGCCTTGCCGTTCGCGTTGCGCGCCGCCCGGCCGATGGTCTGGATCAGCGAGCCCTCGGAACGCAGGAAGCCTTCCTTGTCGGCGTCGAGGATCGCGACCAGCGAGACCTCGGGCATGTCGAGTCCTTCGCGCAGCAGGTTGATGCCGACCAGTACGTCGAACTCGCCCAGGCGCAGGTCGCGAATGATCTCGACGCGCTCGACCGTGTCGATGTCCGAATGCAGGTAACGCACGCGCACGCCATGATCGTTCAGGTATTCGGTGAGGTCCTCGGCCATCCGTTTGGTCAGCGTCGTCACCAGCACGCGCTCGTCGGCGGCGACGCGCAGCCGGATCTCCGAGAGCAGATCGTCGACCTGGGTCAGGGCCGGGCGCACCTCGACCTGTGGATCGACGAGGCCGGTCGGGCGCACGACCTGTTCGACGACGGCCCCCGAATGCTCGATCTCGAACGGGCGCGGCGTTGCCGAGACATAGATGGTCTGCGGTTGGCGCGCCTGGAACTCCTCGAAACGCAGCGGCCGGTTGTCGAGCGCCGACGGCAGGCGAAAACCGTACTCGACGAGATTCTCCTTGCGCGAGCGATCACCGCGATACATGCCGCCGAGTTGCGGCACCGTGACATGGCTTTCATCGATGACCAGCAGCGCCTCGGCCGGCAGGTAGTCGTACAGCGTCGGCGGCGGCTCGCCGGGGTCGCGTCCGGAGAGATAGCGGCTGTAATTCTCGATGCCGCTGCAATAGCCGACCTCGAGCATCATCTCGATATCGAACAGGGTGCGCTGTTCGAGGCGCTGGGCCTCGACCAGCTTGCCGGCCTCGCGCAGCCAGGTCAGTCGCTCCTTCAGGTCGACCTTGATCTGTTCGATCGCGCCCAGGATCGTCTCGCGCGGCGTCGCGTAATGGGTCTTCGGGAAGACCGTGTAGCGCGCGACGCGGCGCTTGATCTCGCCGGTCAGCGGGTCGAACAGCGCGAGCGACTCGATCTCGTCGTCGAACAGCTCGATCCGCAGGCCCTCGTCGTCGGACTCGGCCGGGAAGATGTCGATGACATCGCCGCGGACGCGATAGGTGCCGCGGTGCAGCTCGACCTCGTTGCGTTTGTATTGCAGGTCCGCGAGCCGCCGCAGCAGCGCGCGCTGATCGATGATCTCGCCGCGCGACAGATGCAGCACCATCTTCAGGTAGGCGTCCGGATCGCCGAGACCGTAGATCGACGACACGGTCGCGACGATGATCACGTCCGGACGTTCCAACAGCGCCTTGGTCGCGGACAGCCGCATCTGTTCGATGTGTTCGTTGATCGATGCGTCCTTCTCGATGTAGGTGTCGCTGGCCGGGACATAGGCCTCGGGTTGGTAATAGTCGTAGTAGGACACGAAGTACTCGACCGCGTTGTCCGGGAAGAAGTCGCGCATCTCGCCGTACAGCTGCGCGGCGAGCGTCTTGTTCGGTGCGAGGATCAGCGCCGGGCGTTGCACCTCGGCGATCAGGTTCGCGATCGTGAAGGTCTTGCCGGAGCCGGTCACGCCGAGCAGCGTCATGGCCGCCTCGCCGTCGCGCAAGCCGGCGACCAGCCGCCGGATGGCCTCGGGCTGGTCGCCAGCCGGCGCGAATGTCGACGCGATCCGAAAGGGTCTGTCCATGAAGCGGGGATTCTTATTGCCGAGGGGTTTGGCTATTATTGGGTGTCTTCGCGGGCGAAACCAAACCGCCCGCGCGCTGCCTTCACCACCACGAGATTCCCGACGATGAGCATCAAACTGTCCGCCCGTGTCCAAGCCGTCAAGCCGTCCGCGACCCTCGCGATCACGGCACGTGCCAAGGCGTTGCGGGCCGCGGGTCAGGACGTGATCGGCCTGGGCGCCGGCGAGCCGGATTTCGATACCCCGGACCACATCAAGGACGCGGCGATCGCCGCCATCCAGCGCGGTTTCACGAAGTACACCGCCGTCGACGGCACGCCCGAGCTGAAGCAGGCCGTGGTCGCCAAGTTCGAGCGCGAGAACGGCCTGACCTTCTCGCCGGATCAGATCCTGGTCTCGTGTGGCGGCAAGCAGAGCTTCTACAACCTGGCCCAGGCGATCCTGGACCCCGGTGACGAGGTCGTGATCCCGGCGCCCTACTGGGTCTCCTATCCGGACATGGCATTGCTCGCGGGCGGCATCCCCGTGTACGTCCATGCTGGCGCCGACCAAGGCTTCAAGATCACGCCGGCCCAGCTGCGCGGCGCCTTGACCAGCCAGACCAAGCTCGTCGTGATCAACAGCCCGTCGAACCCGACCGGCATGGCCTACACCGGCGACGAGCTCGCGGCCTTGGGCGAGGTGCTGCGCGAGTACCCGCGCTGCGTGATCGCCACCGACGACATGTACGAGCACATCCGCTGGTCGGACGAGCCCTTCGTCAACATCGTCAACGTCTGCCCGGATCTGGCCCCGCGGACCATGGTCTTGAACGGCGTGTCGAAGGCCTATTCGATGACCGGTTGGCGCATCGGGTACGCCGGTGGTCCGGAAGAGGTGATCCGGGCGATGAAGAAGGTCCAGTCACAGAGCACGTCGAACCCGACCTCGATCGCGCAGGTCGCGGCGCAGGCCGCGCTCGAAGGCCCGCAGGAGTGCATCGGCACCATGCTCACCGCGTTTCGGGAACGCCATGACTTCGTCGTCGAACGGCTCAACCAGATCCCCGGCATCGAGTGCCTGCCGACCGACGGCACCTTCTATGTCTTTCCGCGCGTCCAGGGCCTGATCGACCGGCTAGGCACGGTCAACAATGACCTGGACCTCGCCGAGTACCTGATCGAGCGTGCCGGCGTGGCGCTGGTCCCGGGCTCGGCATTCGGGCTTGCCGGCTATGTACGGATCTCGATCGCGACGAGCCGCGACAACCTGGAAAAGGCCCTCGATCGTCTCGCCGGCGTCGCTGGCTGACGCCGGCGCGGCAACCCGCCTCGCCCATGGGGCGCCGAACGGCCTGAAGCATCGTTCGGCGCCCGAGTGTTTGGCCGTTGCGTCCACCGGGCGTGACGGATGTCACGACTTGACGAACGGATTCCTCGCATCCATGCTTGGCAGACAATCTGGACGGAATCAGCCAGGACGACATGGATATGGTCGCGAAGCCTGCCCGCCGTGCGCTGCAAGGCGTTACGCTTATCGAACTCTTGGTGACGCTGTCGATCGTCGCCGTTCTGTTGACTATCGGTGTGCCGCCGATGGCCGATCTGATCGCACGCAATCGGATGGCCACATCGGTCAACGGCCTCTTGGCCCACCTGCAACTGGCCCGCTCCGAAGCCGTCAAGCGGGGTGTTCGGGTCTTCGTCTGTCCGAGCCATGATGGCCTGACCTGCACCGGTGGATACAGTTGGCACCAGGGTTATCTGGTGACGCTCGACCCCGACGATCCGGATGGGGTCCTGCGCCGGTCCAATGGCACGAACCCCGCGGCGATTCAGGTCACGACCAATCGATTACGCGTGACCTATCAGCCGGACGGTACCTCCGGCGGGTCGAACTTGACCTTCCGCTTTTGCGATCAAAGGGCCCAGGCCGCGGCCAGTGACCACCGTCGGGTCATCGTCTCCAATGTCGGCCGTCCGCGGACGCAGGTGCCAACCGGCACGAACCCGTGCGCGTGAGACCGGGTCGGTCTGCTCGGCCGGTTTCCGGGTGGCGCTCGAGCTCGAGTGATTCGGGATCGGCGCGGTCGTTCCCGGCCCGGGCGCGCGTGTTGGTGGCTCTTGACCGCAAAGGCCCGAATCGTTAAAGTTTCCAGCTCACATTGATCCCCGGTAGCTCAGTCGGTAGAGCGGGTGACTGTTAATCACTAGGTCGGCGGTTCGAGCCCGTCCCGGGGAGCCAAACAAAGCAAGGGCTTAGCTCAAAAGGCTAGGCCCTTTTTCTTTGCGTGGCGCACTGGTGGCGCACTCGCCCACAACAATCCGCCACAAAGCGCACCCTGTTTCGGCGCTGCCCTACCGCCCTTCCGGCACCCGCGCGACCCGCCCCCGATGCCCCGAAAACCACCCTTTCTTCGCCTGGCTGCGCCGTGAGTGCGCCATGTTGGCGTGGAGCACCATGTGTTGTCTTGTGCAACAGTTGCTTGCGATAGGCAAGCATGGGATTGATCATCCTATGTTGCCGTTTTTCGCCGCTTGTTGTAGCCTTCAAGGTGTCCCAGAGACGAACAGGCCCCGAGTCGGCGGCAACCGAATCGAGGCCCTGACCATCCACCGACCTGATGAGGAGGTTCGGCAGTGGCTACGATCACCTTACGCACCGCGAGCGACGGTGCCAAGTCCTACCGCGTCGAGGTCCGGCTGAAAGGCCACCCGCCCCAGCGCGCCACCTTCAACCGCCTGACTGATGCTCGGCGATGGGCGCAAGCGACTGAAGCGGCGATCCGCGAGGGCCGGCACTTCAAGACCAGCGAGGCCAAGCGTCGCACTCTAGCCGAACTGGTTGACCGCTACGTCCGCGAGGTCTGCCCGCACAAGAAGGATGGCGCGCACCAAGCCCGGCAACTGGCATGGTGGAAAGACCAGATCGGCGATTACGCCCTGGCCGACGTGACCCCGGCACTGATCGCCGAGACCCGAGACCATCTAGCCGTGCGGATCACCGCGCGCAAGAACCCCACCAGTCCCGCAACCGTGGTGCGGTATCTCGCCGCCCTGTCCCATGCCTTCAGCGTCGCGACAAAGGAATGGGGATGGATCGAGGATAACCCCTGTCGCAAGGTCACGAAGCCGAAGGAACCTCGCGGCCGGGTCCGCTTCCTCGACGACGGCGAGCGCGAGCGCTTGCTCGAAGCCTGCCAGAAGTCGGCGAGCCCCGACCTGTACCCCGCCGTCGTGCTGGCCCTCAGCACCGGCGCCCGCCAGCAGGAAGTGTTGGGCTTGCGCTGGCCCCAAGTCGACCTGGCCCGCAAGGTGGCCATCCTGCACGAGACCAAGAACGGGGAGCGGCGCGTCTTGCCGCTGGCCGGCCCTGCCCTGGAGCTGCTGAGAGCCCGTGCCAAGGTGCGGCGCCTCGATACCGACCTGGTGTTCCCAGGGCGCACCCGCCCGCCCAAGCCCGTTGATCTGCGCACCCCGTTCGAGACCGCCTTGAAGGTCGCCGCCATCGAGGACTTCCGATGGCATGACCTGCGCCACACGGCCGCCTCGTATCTCGCCATGAATGGCGCGAGCCTGGCCGAGATCGCCGAGATACTTGGCCATAAGACCTTGCAGATGGTTCGGCGATACGCGCACCTGAGCGACGCGCATGTGGCCAGTGTCGTCGAGCGCATGAATACGCGGATCTTCGGGGAGGGCGGAAAATGAGCGACGCCCTAACTCAATGGCTGCCGCTTGCATACCAGGCGGCGGACCCCGCCACGCGCGCGACGTTCGATGCGATACAGGTTCCGCCCGAAACCGTCATGGCCGAATTCGAGCGCGCATACCTTCCGGGGTATATCGCTGCCGCGACAGAACCAAGGCCAGGGAAGAAAACGCCATCGAAGCGAGCGGCGCAAGAGCTTTGCCATGCAGCCGCTTATTGCATCGAAAATGACATTGCGATGCCGCGCCAATTAAAGGAATACATCCTAAACGGCTTGCGTGCTGGCATCAAAGGTGAATCCGTTGATGCTGCGCTACGTCTTAAGCGTGGCGCGGGGCAAGCGAAAGACGATGATCCGCTGTTCGTCATGGCCCGCGAGCGGCGCGTTGCTGTTCGTATCTTCGGCATGATGACACGCGAAGGGCTTTCCGAACCGCAAGCAAAGGAACGCGCCTGTGAAGAGTTCAGCATCGACACGCGCCGCGTTGAGCAGATCTGGCAGCACCACCGCCCGCACCCGCAAGCCGAGGCCGCATGGCAAGCGTGGAATGCGCGGTTCTTCGATCTGCTGAACAGCACACCCAGACCGGCAAGGGGCGAGGCTTACGAGGCGTGGCGTCGAGACATTCAAGCCCATATCCGGCTGATCGAATAGGCGAAATGAAATAGCCGATTTCGTTTCGGGCTTTTCCACCGCGATCGCCCGATGATGGCCGCCACTAGCCGCTGCACCCCGCGACGGCGCACTGTTGGAGGTCATCCCCATGCACGCACACACCGCCGCTGTACCCGCTACTGAGCCCCGCACCGCCCGCCGCTTTATCCCGCTCACTCAGTGGAACAACTATCACCCATGGCCGCCGGCTGGGGGGATGCGTCACCTGCGTTTTCATTGCGACTCGAATGGATTCGCCAGCGCATTCGTCAAGGTCGGCAATCGCGTTCTTGTCGACGAAAACGAGTTCTTTCGCTGCGTCGATCGCGCAAATGGCCGGGCAGCGTGAGGGTAGGCAATGGACGCAACCGCAACCAGACCGCCAGACCCTGGACGCGAAAAAGCCCCGGTCGTAGACAGCGACCGGGGCGCAGGGCAGGCACAACAATCAACTGGCGACTTCGATTCTACCACGACGAGCTTGATCGAATTCACCCTATGGCCGGATTGGTTCGCAAAGGCCAGGGCGGGCATGGCCGCGGACTGGGCTGCGATCTGTGAATTGATCAAGAGCGAGCCCGTACGCCCGTCGAAGGACAAATGCCGATTGATCAAGTTGGCCACCTTCGGCGACGCCCGCACCGACAAAGGCAGCCTGAGGCACGACGCAAACGTTATCGTGGTCACGGGCATTGAAGGCGACCACGACGCCGGGGGGATGGCGCCCGAGGCCGCGATCGAGGTCCTGGAGCGGCACCACCTCCGGGCGATGATCTACACAACCTGGTCCCACACGCCGGGCGTGCCCCGCTGGCGCGTTCTGGTCCCGCTGTCACGGCCCGTCGACCCGGATGAGCGGCTGCCCCTCGCCGAGGCGCTGAACGGCCTGCTCGGTGGCTGCCTGGCGCCGGAGAGCGGCGCCCTGAGTCAGTCGTTCTACATCGGCTGGCCGGCTGGCGCTGAGCGCACGACCCTGGTCACGTTCGACGACCCGGATGAAGGGTACTGCCTCGACGAGCTGGACGTATGGCAGCAGTACCGCCGGCCGTTCGGCGCAAAAAAGCCCGATACCTACGAGCCCACAGCCGAGCGCAAGACCCAGGATGACTATCTCGCCGACCTGCTGGCCGGCGACGACGTGCATGGGGCGGCGCTGCGGGTCGTCGGGCGCATGGTGCGCGATGGACTGACCGACGCGACCATCCGCACCGTGTTCGAGGGCCTGGCGCTCAAGGTCCGCGAAACGCGCGGCGCCGAGCGTGCCGCCGAGCTGACCGGCAGCGAACTAGCCCGGATGATCGCGGGCGCGCGATCGAAAGGGTACGCCCAGCCAAATCAGGCCGAGCCAGCCGCCCGCTGGCCACTGATCTGGCTGCCGGACGCCAAACCGCACGTCAGCGACCCGGCGCTGATCCGCGGCTTCTGCAAGCCCGGGGCGATGCTCATCTGCTACGGCGAGAGCAACAGCGGGAAGAGCTTCCATGTCCTTGACCGCGACCTATGCCTTGCGGCTGGCCGCCCGTGGTATGGACGGGAGACCGCTGGCGGATTCGTGCTTTACGTCGCCGCGGAAGGTACCAGATCGATCGAGACCCGCGTCGCGGCCTATCGCGATACCTACCTTCGCGACGCTGGCGCTATCCCTTTTGCGATCTTGCCGGCGGCAATCGATCTGCGTCAGTCCAAGGCCGACACACGGCCGCTGATCGCTTTTGTCCGCCGCATCGAGGACGAGCGCGGCATCAAATGCGTCAAGGTGACTGTGGACACGCTCGCGAGGGCAATGCAGGGCGGCAATGAAAACGCCAGCGAGGACATGGGCGCGGTCATCGGGCACGCTGACCAGATCCGCGCAGAGATCGACTGCGCCTTCGAATTTGTGCATCACGCCGGCAAGGACACGGCCCGAGGTGCGCGCGGGTGGTCCGGTTTGCGGGCAGCGACGGATACGGAAATCGAGGTTGTCGCGCGTGACGGGCTGCATACCGCGACCGTCACCAAACAACGCGACTACGGTAAGGACGGTGAAATGTTCAGTTACCGACTCCGCGTCATCGAGCTGGGCATCGACCCCTATGGGCACCCTGTCACCACATGCGTACCCGAATGGGCGGACACGCCGGACAGGTCGGACCGCAAGCTGACCCGCGCCGAGTCCGCTGTGTTGGCTGCGATGCATGACGTAATGACCGCTACAAGGCGGACGCCACCGTCGTCGTGCTGGGACGCTGCCAGGCCACCGAAGCCCGGACAGTACGCTTGTCCGCTGCCCGAGTTGCGCGAGCATCTACGGCGCTCTGGAGGGGTGTCCGATTCGGCCAAGCCGGACAGCCAGGACAGAGCGATGCGTCGCGCCATTCAATCGCTGCGAGACCGCGGAATCATTGAGGTTTACGACGATTGGGCATGGCTGGCGGACAAGGCGGACAAAGGCGGACAAAACGGTAATTGTCCGCCCGCCAAACCCGGAAGGGGGGCGGACGGACACGGACACCACCCTATAGGGGTGTCCGGGCTGTCCGCCCACCCGGATGGCCACGCTTTTGGTGGAGGTGAAGAGGGTGCCGAGGACGGCATCCTGGAGGGTGCGTTGTGACTGCCAGCGCCATCCTGACCCGTGCTCGCGCTGCTGGTGTCGAACTGTTCGCCAAACCTGACGGCACGCTCGGCTATCGCGGGCCGACGCCTGCGCTGGCTCCCCTACTGCCCGAGCTGAAGGCCCACAAGCCCGACCTACTGCGCCTGCTGGCCGCCCGCCGCTCGTGGCTCATCACCGATGCCGACGGCGAGTCATGGTCCGCGTCGTACTCACCACCCGCGGCGCTGGCCACCGTCCGCGTGTTGTGGCCCGACGCCCAAGCGATCGAGCCCGAGGGCGAATCCTAGCCCGCTCCAGCGCTGGACCCGGGTGACGAGACACGCGAAACCCGCGCGACGATGCGTCCCTACCGCTATCGCCTCGCCGACAGGCCGACCGACTGGCTGGTGTTGATCGCGGCCGGCTGCGATCTCGACGAGGCACGAGAAACGCTGATTCGGCGCTTTGGCTCGGGCCGGCTCCTTGACGTCAGGCCGCAAGAAGCTGGCTAGGGCTGAGACCGCGGACGGAATATAGTAGCGCCTGGAAGCTGATCGATCGTACACGGACACCAGATGAAACTTGACGAACTACTTGACAAGCTCCAGTCTCCCATCGTCGTGCGCCCCACGCGGCGCATGACCCAGGGCGAGCTTGAGAACTACCTGGACAAAGCCGCCGACATCCTGCGCGGCAACGCCGACCACTCCGAGTTTCGCGGCTATGTCTTCGCCCTGCTGTTTTACAAGCGCATCAACGACTGTTTCGAGGAGGAGGTCCGCACTCATGCGGCGAGATTCCGAGCGGCGGGCATCCCGGCTGACCAGGCGCTGAATCTGGCGCGAGACCCAGCGAATCACCATTTCATCGTCCCCGCGGCGGCGGATTGGCAGACGGTCGCGCGCACCGCCAAGGGGCAGCTCGGCCAGGCGCTCAACGACGCGATGCTCGCTATCGAGCGCGCCAACGCCCACCGCCAAAACAACTTCGACGGCATCCTCACCGGCAAGATTGATTTCAACAAACAGGACGAGCTGCCGCGCGACAAGTTGGTCAACCTCATCAACCATATCGGCAGCCAGACCTTCGACCGCGCCCATGTCTCCGACGACCTGTTCGGCAATGCCTACGAGTACCTGATCCGCAACTTCGCCAGCAAGGCCGGCAAGTCGAGCGGCGAGTTCTACACCCCCGCCGAGGTCGGCTTTCTCATGGCCGAGATGCTGGCGCCCAAGCCCGGCATGAGCATCTGCGACTGGTCGAGCGGCTCGGGCGGCCTGCTGCTGCAATGTATCCGCTACGTGAAGAAGCATGGCGGCGACCTACGCCAGCTCTTTCTGCACGGGCAGGAATCCAACGTCGCCACCTACAACATCTCGCGTATCAATATGATCCTGCACGGTGTCCCCGCCTGGGAGCACAGGCAGGGCGACAGTCTGCGCGATCCGCGCCACCTGACCGCCGCGAACCGCCTCAAGCCGTTCGATCGCATCATCGTGAATCCCCCATTCTCGCTGGAGGACTGGGGGTACGATACCGTCGTCTCTGGCGACAAGTTCGGGCGTCTGAGCTTCGGCTTGCCGCCCGCATCCAATGGCGACTGGGCTTGGTTGCAACAGATCGCCAAGTCGCTCAAGGACTACGATCCGGCGACCAATGAGGCTGGTCAGGGCATGGTCGTCATGTCCCAGGGCGTGCTGTTTCGCGGCCAGCCGGAGCAGACCGAGGAAGAGGATGGGCAGAATCAGAAGGCCGATGCGGAATATTTGATCCGGCGCGGCTTCGTCGAGGCCGACCTGATCGAGTGCATCGTGGTGCTGCCATCCAAGCTGTTTTATGGTAATGGCGTTCCCGCCTGTCTGCTGCTGCTCAACAAGCACAAGGCCGCCGAGCGTCAGGGTAAGACCCTGATGATCTGGGCTTCGCGCCATTTCCAGAAGGCCAATCCGCAGAACCTGCTGCGCCCCTCGGATCTGATGCGCATCCTGGTTCCCTGGCGCGCTTTCGGGGATCTGAGCGCGGCCAAGCGGCTTCTGGACAGCCACGCGGCGCAACTGACCCGCGAGGTCGAGGCGCACCGCGACCAGCGGCTGGCCGACATCGAGGACGCCTACGGCCCGGTGCTTGCCCCGCTGAACGATCTGAAGGACGAACAGAGCCGAATCGATGCGCTGGACCTGAAGGTGAAGGCGGTCAACGAGGCGATCGCCCCCGACCACCCCTGGTTCCATCCGCTCGTGCCGCTCAAGGCCGAGGTCGATCGGATTCAGGCCCGGATCGATGCCGCTGGGCACGGCGAGAAGGCCGCAATGAAGGCCCGGCTCGTCCAACCGAAACGCGCGCTCGACGAAGCCCGCAAGCAACTGGTGGCTGCCATCAAAGAGCGCGGCAAGCAGGTTAGCCGAGCGGTGAAGGAGTTGAAAAAGCTAAAGGAAGAGCGCGACGCGCGCGAGCAGGAAATCCGGCTCGCCGCCGAGCGCGAGATCACCCACTTGATCGAGGCAACCGCCGATCTGCGCCGGATGCTCGATGATCCGGACGAGGCGCGGCGCTATTTCGCGGTGGTGGACAGGGCCGAGATCGAGGAGAACGAGTTCAATCTCAATTTGCCGAGGTATGTAGATACGTTTGAGCCGGAGACTGTGGTGACGCTGGATGTTGCAATGACAAATCTGGTCAATACATCGAAGTTCGCCAGCGAAACGCAACGGGCATTACAGCAAATACTCAAAAAACTGGTGTCAACATCGGTGGAGACCAACTGATGCTGACGCACCGCCATGACACCATTATTGGCGACATCCCCAAGGATTGGCAGCCAAAACCACTGAAATCGCTTCTCGAAAAGCAGTTCTCTGGCGATTGGGGTGCGGATGAAGGAGAACAGGCTGTTTCGGTGCTGCGTTCCACCAACTTTACCGACAGCGGAGCACTCGATTTTAGTGATGTTGCCACTCGTTATTTTTCTCCCGAAAAGGCCGCAACCTTTGGACTGAAAAAGGGCGACCTATTGGTTGAGCGTTCCGGCGGCGGTCCCGAACAACCGGTTGGTCGGATTGGTTTTATCACCGAAGATTTGCCAGACGGAACAGTCTCCAACTTCGTTCAGGTTCTGCGGCCTAATCCTGAAAAAGTCGATCCCGACTTTCTGGGCTGGGTGCTGTACGAGCTTCAACGCACGGGCATCATTGAGCGAGTGCAGCAGCAATCCACCCAGATGCGCAATCTCAACTGGCGTGACTATCAGCGGCTGTTGCTTCCTTGGCCAGATATCGACGAACAACGCCGCATCGCCGCCGCGCTGAAGCTGGCCGACGACGCCATCGCCAAGGCCAAGGCCGAGTTGGAGGCTACACGGGAGTTGAAGCGGTCGCTGATGCAGACGCTTTTTGTCTTCGGCATGCCTGGCAGGCATTCAGATTTTCTCGCAACCAAGATTGGCCCGGTTCCGAAAGATTGGAATATCAAGAAACTGGGTGAAATAATTGTTTCTTGTCAGTACGGTCTATCCGAAAGTATGGCTGAGAGCGGTCGTTTTCCGATCCTAAGAATGAACAATATAGATAACGGAATTGTTAATGCCAACGATGTGAAATATATTGATTTAGACGATGCCACCTTCGAGCTATTCCGATTGAGAGCCGGAGATATCCTTTTTAATCGGACAAACAGCATGGAGTACGTTGGGCGCGTTGGAGTCGTGAACGACGACATGGATGCAGTGTTTGCGTCATACCTCGTTCGCTTGGTCGCCGACACCTCTCAGATCGATCCATGGTTTTTGAACTTCTGTATGAATTCGACTCAGGTAAGAAATCGCTACAGGCGGTATGCAACGCCAGCCGTGCAACAGGCAAATATCAACCCGCGAAGCGTTTCCTTCGCTTAGAGATAGCAATGAGCAGCTTGAGATCATCCACCTATTTCGATCAGTTGACGGTTCAATCATCACTTTGAACAGGAAAGTCGAAGCCCTTCAACAGGTCAAAAAATCCCTCCTGCAAAACCTGCTCACCGGCAAGATCCGCCTTCCGCCTGATACGTCGATCTCAAACCATTGACCCGGAGCATGACCATGCAGCCCATCCGCCAGATTTTCGAAGATGCGCCTGACTTTATCCCTGTGCCCGAGGCGCTGCGACATCGTCGCGTGGAGATCATTCTGTGGCCGCTCGATCCAACGCCGAACGAAGCGGACGAGGGCTTGACCGACTATGAGCGCGTCAAGGTGGACAAGATCGAGATCCCATCAAGAGATGAACTCCATGTCCGGCGCTGAGTTCATCGACACCAACATCTGGGTCTACGCCCATCAGGAAACCCCGGACGATCCCCGTTCGGCGCTCGCTTGGGCATTCATTCATCGCGAGGCGGACATCGTCATCAGCGCCCAAGTCGTGGCCGAGTATTTCAATGTCATGCGGCGCAAAGACGAAGAGGAACGGATTGAACGCAATATCGTGCGCATGCTGAGACGCTGCCGGGTGCAGCCGCTCGACAGTGCTGTCATCCGAGGCACGCTCGCCATCCGCCAGCGTTACGGATTCTCGATCTGGGACAGCCAAATCGTCGCCGCCGCGCTGGAGGCCGGCTGCCGGACGCTCTACACCGAGGACTTGCAGCACGGCCAGGTGATCGAAACCCTTACGATCATCGATCCCTTCCAAGGATGAGCCGGACATGCCCGAAACCACCTGGAACGCGCCCCATCGTGTCGAAAAGCCCTCGACACCCTATGACGTCATCCGGCTCTTCAACGAAGAAACCACCGTCGAGCGGGAGATCATCGAGAACCTATGCGCGCCGGCACTGGGCTGGACCTACCGCTCCCGCGAGCAGTTGACGGCGCTGCGCTCGGACGAGCGCGAGGTGCTGTTGCTGCCCCTGCTGCGGGACAAGCTGATACAGCTCAATCCGACCATCCTGACCGACGCGGCACGGGCCGACGCCATCATGACGAAGCTGCGCGCCTGCCGCGACAATGCGCAATGGCTCGCCTGGCTGAAGAACGGCGTCAACTATCAGTTCGATCCGTCCGAAAAGGCCCAGGACGTGCGGCTGATCGACTTCGACGACCTCGAGGCAAACGACTGGTGCGTAACCAACCAGTTCCCGGTCGAGGGCAACTCGCCCCGCCGGCCGGACTTGGTGCTCTTCATCAACGGCATCCCCATCATCGTCATCGAGGCCAAGACCGCGAGCCGCCAACAGCCCGATTGGCGCGAAGGGGCCAAGCAGCTTGGCCTGTATGCCGACGAGATCGACCAGCTCTTCTACACCAACGCCTATGGGGTCGGCGTGAACGAGACCCGCATGATGTACGGCATCCCAGGCCGGCGCTTGCAATTCTGGCTGCAATGGCGCGATCCCTGGCCGCACGCGATCGACGAATTCGACGAGATGAAGGTCTCGCTCTACGGCTTATTCGACCGCACCAACCTGCTCGATTTCATCCGCCACTTCATCCTCTTCGTCACCAGGGACGGCCAGACCGAGAAGGTCGTGGCGCGCTATCAGCAGTATCTGGCGGCGCGGGACATCCTCGGCCGCGCCATCGCCTTGAGCTTGCCGCCCGAACAACGGCGTGGCCTGGTCTGGCACACCCAAGGGTCCGGCAAGACCTTGACCATGATCTTCGCTGCCCGCTGCCTGTGGGAAGACAAGACGCTCGGCCAGCCGACCGTGATCCTGCTGGTGGATCGCGAGCAGCTCGGCAGTCAGATGGACCGCGAGCTGATGGCCACCGGCACCGAAAACGTGCATGTCGCCGCCAGCAAGCGAGACCTGGAGGCGAAGCTCGCGGGCGACTATCGCGGCGTGATCCTCACCACGGTGCATCTGTTCGAGGGGATGCCGAAACGGATCACCAAAGGACGTCAGAACGTCATCATCATGGCCGACGAGGCGCACCGCACCCAAGAGCGGGATCTGGGCACCTATATGCGCGCCGCCGTGGAAGGCGCCGCGCTGTTCGGCTTCACCGGTACGCCGATCGAAAAGGACGACCACAACACCCCGAGGACGTGGGGCCGGATCAAGGACGACGGGACGATCGAGCGCTACATGGGACGCCCTTATACCGTGACCGACGCATTGCGCGACGAGGTGGTGAGGCCCATCCACTGGCAACCGCGCAAAACCGATTGGCAGCTCTACGGGGCCAAGCTGGATGCGGCGTTCAAGCGCGAGTTCGGCCAGCTGGACGAGGCCGAGCAGAACAAGCTGGTGAGCGGCTCATCCACTCTGGACATCCTGCTGAAACTGCCCAAGCGGATCGCGCAGATCGCCGACGACGCCGTGGAGCATTTCAACGTGCATGTCCGCCCCAACGGCTTCAAGGCCATGCTGGTCTGCAAGGACAAAGAGGCTGTCAGGCTCTATACCGAAGCCTTGCGGGCGCGACTGGGCGACGAGACAGTCATGGCCGTCATCTCCGAGCAGCCCAAAGACGACCCAGACGCGATCAAGGCGCTCTATCTTGGCGAGACCAAGCGCAAGCAGCTACTGAACGAGTTTCTGATCCCCGCCCAGTCCGAGCGACCCGAGCACCAGGATAAGCCGTATCGCCAGGTGGAGGTACTGGTCGTCTGCGACATGCTGCTGACAGGCTTCGACGCCCCCATCTTGCAAGCGCTCTATCTCGACAAGAAGTTGCGCGATCATAGCCTGCTGCAAACCATCGCGCGGGTGAATCGCCCCTATAACGAGCTGAAAGGGCATGGCCTGATCATCGACTACTACGGCATCTTCGACCACCTGAACGAGGCGCTGAACTATCGTCCGGACGAGCTGGCTGACATCGCGTTTCCCTTCGACCGCCTCCGCGAGCACTTCCGCAGCCAGTTCGAGGCCCTCTGGGCGCTCTTTCCAGTGGACAGGGTCTCGCGCGACGGCACGCATGGGGCCTTCATCGCCGCGATGCAGATCCTGCGCGACGAGGAAAGCGCGGAAAAGCAGTTCGACACCGGCTATCGCAACCTGCGCGTGCTCTATGAGGCGCTCCAACCGGACGAGCAGCTCCGGGACTACGTGCGCCCCTATGCCTGGCTGACCAAGCTCTACATGCTGTATCGCAAGAAATTCTATCCCGACCGCGCACTCGCGGTGACAGCAGAAGATGCCGCTCGCACCAGGGAGCTGATTCGCAAGCATCTCGACGTGGAAGAACTGGAACGCGACTTCCCCACCTACGCCCTGGACGAGCATTTCCTGACCAAGCTCAAGGACCAGAAACCGGAGGCCAAGGCCCTCGAGATCGAGGCCATGCTAAGCGCGGAGCTGCGCATCCGGATGGATCAGGACGAGCAATTCCGGCCGCTGTCAGAAGCCTTGCAACGCCTGATCGACCAGAAGCGCGCGGGCACGCTGGCGGGAATTGCCCTGATCGAGGAATTGGAGACCCTCGCAGAGGCCGTTCGGGCCGCCGTGGACGAGGCCAATCGACCGATCGCGCAACAGTTGGCGCTCAAGATCAAGGCCCGCAATGCCGCACTCACCGACATCCAGGCCGCCGAGGTGGCCGCCGCGGTGCTGGGCGTGGCGGACCAGCATTGTTTCGCCGGCTGGTGGAACACAAGCGCTGCCGACCCGGAGCTGTCCCAGGCGCTACTGGTCATGATCGCGCAACGCTTTGCGTCGTTGGGCCTGTTGGCGGACGGTGCGATGGGGTTCATCGGAACACTGGTGCAACTGCTCAAGCGCAAGCACTACAAGCCGGGCACTCAGGCCACCGAATGAGTCAGACCGCCTATCTCGACCTACCCGACGGGCGACGGCTCGATTACGAGATCCGTCCCTCGCCCAGGGCCAAGAACCTACGTCTGAAGATCAGCGCGCGCGATGGGCTGGTGGTGATCGCGCCCAACGGGGCGCAGCCTGAGCGCGTGATGGAGCTGGTGAAGAGCCGGACCGACTGGATCAGCGAGCGCTTGAGCCAGTTCGACAACGTGCGTCATCTGATCCATGAGGCCAAGCCGGTCCGTCCCCAGGCGTTCGACCTGCCTGCGCTCGCCGAGACCTGGCGGGTCGAGTATAAGAAGACGCGCGCCAGGACGGTTGGGGCGCGGACCGAGCGACCCGGTCGCATCCTAGTGCAAGGC
Source organism: Thioalkalicoccus limnaeus (assembly GCF_041197575.1). Lineage (NCBI taxonomy): Bacteria > Pseudomonadati > Pseudomonadota > Gammaproteobacteria > Chromatiales > Chromatiaceae > Thioalkalicoccus > Thioalkalicoccus limnaeus. The sequence goes on from NZ_JBDKXB010000004.1 coordinate 94,062, forward strand.
GCTGTCGAAGAGACCGAGGCATGTCAGGCTGCATTGCGCCGCTGGCTGGCACGGCATGCGCGGGAAGCGTTCGAACCGTGGATTGCCGATATCGCACAACAGACGAGGCTGCGTTACACCGGCCTATCGGTCAAGAGCCAGCGCACCCGTTGGGGTAGTTGCACTTCAAAGGGTCAAGTCAGCCTGAATTGCAAACTGCTGTTCCTGCCAAGGGATCAGGTGCGCTATGTGATCATCCACGAGCTATGCCATACTCTGGAACGCAATCACTCAATCCGGTTCTGGAACCATCTTCGCCAATTCGAGCCCCAAACCGATGCGCTGCATGGCAAGATGCGGGATGCGTGGAAGCTTATCCCACCATGGGCGCGAAGAGGCGCAATGCAAGAAATCTAAATCGTGCATAACGCTTCATTTGCTGGCGACCAGGCTAAGCCGGTTTCGCCGGGTAATGTCTGTCGCCTGATCATTTCCAACTTGCCGCAATCGAACATAGAGAGACCTGCGCCGTGCGATAGTATTTCATGCAGTACACACCCACTCGATTGTCGACGCACCTGTATGTGCAGATTTTACCCTGTCCCGATGAGCGAATAATCATGACTCGCGCAGCACGACAAGCCCGATGGCGAGCGCGGGATAGCAAGCATCTCGTCCAGGTGCGACTGACGCCAGAAGCCGTTGAACGACTCGACAAGCTCGTCCAGCGCGCTGGGGTCAGCGGCCGAGCTGAGCTGATCGAACGGCTGTTGATGGCCGATGCAGGCCCGAGTCCGGGTTGGGTTCAAAACGAGTCTGTCCGATTGGCGCGAAGCTGGTTTCGCGCAACCGGCGAACGATTCTTCACGATGGGCGACGAATCGTACACCTACGAAGTCGGCGCATACCCGAGACGCTGAGCATGGCAGGACGAAGGCGCACCCGCCCACGTTGCGGCGCACGGACGCGCCGCGGGACACCCTGCCAGTGCGCAGCCCTGCCCAACGGCCGCTGCAAGTTTCACGGTGGGTTGTCCACCGGCCCGCGCACCGAGGAGGGCCGGCGCCAGTCCGCGCGGAACCTCGATCGCGCACGCGAGGCATTGGCCCGGCCCGAGCTCGCCGAGCTTCGATCCGAGGCATCGCGCAAGGGATGGGTGACGCGAAGGATCAACAAGCGGCGCGAGCAGCTGCGGCGCATGGCTGCCGCCAACGTCCCGATGGCCCGCGAACTCCTCGACCACCTCGATGCCGTGATCCCACCCGCTGCGCGTTGAGCCCATGCCGCGCGCACACACGGAACCGTAGGGTTTTCTAGCGTTTCCCAGCGCCGCCGGCGCCGCGCCGAGTGTTACGCGTAACGCGTAACGCGTCACCGAGCACGCCGAGCCTGAACTGATCGAGGCCATGGACCGCGGCGACGTGGCCATCAGCACGGCGCGAGATCCAGCGCCAACACCCGCGACACATAGGCGTATGTCTATGGAGTCGAGCCGACCCATAACCTGAACCCCTTCCCGCACCCCGTCACGTCACGCATAATCGCGGTACCCCAATTACCGTAACGTGACGCCATGACCGAGACCACCGAACCCAAGACCCGCGGGCGACCGCCGACGGGCCGAGCGGTGACCGCCGCCGAGCGACAGGCCCGCTACCGGGACCGTCAACGTGCGAAGCTCGCCCAGGCCCAGGCCCAGGCCACCGGACCCGAGGCCGACGAACTGCGCCGAGCAATTGAACTGGCCCAAGCCGAGATCGCCCGCCTGAACGCCGAGGGCGATCGCCTCGCGCTGAAGGTGGATCAGCTTCAGCGCGCCTTGGCTGCCAAGGAGAACGCCCACGCTCGCACCGCGAAGATCGCCGACAAGGTTGTCACCGAGCGCGACGCCATGCGCGACCGGATCGCCGAGCAGGACAGGCAGATTGCGGCGCTACAGGCCGAGCTGGCGCGCTACCGTCCACAGGTACACGCGACGGGACAATAGGCGAAACCTCTTGGCATGGCCTTGCATGTCGGGCATGGCGCCGATCGAGCGATAGGCGAGTGACGCACCCCGCAGGCCATGCCCGATCGTTCGATCCGATCAATCGACTGGCCCACCACGCGCCTACCCCCAGCGCCGGCGAGTGATCCGGCCGCCACCCCGGTAAGAAATTACCGCCAGCGCTGGTGCGTGATCCGCCCGCCCGCGCACAGATACCCCGAGGCCCAGACACCGCGTCGGCACCCTGCCCGTGACGCGGCCGTGACGTGACGGATCGGCGAGGCACCGGCCGGCACTCGATGACGAGTACCAAGGGCGCCCGTTCGTCGCCTCGATGGATGGGGTACCTGTGTCGCGACGAAGGCCCCCGACGCCCGCTACAGCGCCACCTGGCGGCTGTTCCCGTGGCGCACTGGTGGCGCACTCGCTCGCAAAAAAGGCCGGTTTTCCACAACAGGCCACAACACACGGATATGGCCAAGCGCTTGATTATGCTGCGATCTGGTGTTGTGGGTTGTTGCGGGGTTTTGGTTTCATGGGACTGTTAATCACTAGGTCGGCGGTTCGAGCCCGTCCCGGGGAGCCAAACAAAGCAAGGGCTTAGCTCAAAAGGCTAGGCCCTTTTTCTTTGCTCGAATGGTCGCCGCCCCCGTTTGGCGAGGGCCTACCCCAGATTGCCGCTTGGTCGTTACGGCGTCACGGCGGATCATCGGTCGCGCCGATCAGGCGCGCCCTGCGTGTTGCGGGCTTTACCGATCGCACGATAGGCTTGCCGAATCCCTTCGAGCCGCGCGGCTTGTTCCTCGGGGGTCGGGATCGCGCTCTTCCAATACTTCATGCTGCGTGTTGGGTGAAAGGCGCGATCCGGTCCAGCGCATCGCCCAGGCGCGCCCGCGCCTTTGCCACGTCACAGTCAGCCTGTAACCCGATCCAGAACCCATCGCTCATCCCGAAGAAACGCGATAGGCGCAGTCCGGTATCCGCCGTGATGGACCGTCTACCGGCCAGGATCTCCCCCGGTGGCACAGGCAACAGGTCGCCCTCGGCAACATCGGAAAAGTCGCACGCGTGCAAGGATTCAACGGCAATACTCATGGCGGTTTGCCCCTCAGTGATAGTCAAGGATCTCGACCCCCCAGGCGTGCCCGTCGCGCCATTCAAAGCACACCCGCCACTGATCATTGACGCGGATGCTGTGCTGGCCTTCCCGATCGCCGGCCAACAGCTCTAGTTCGCGCAAATCAACGAGCGGGACGGTTTCTGCGTGGTCGGTAGCCAGCCCGAACCGAACGTCCGGTGCAGCCAGGCGGGATGAGCGACAGGCAGCAGATCAGTCTTTGCGCTTGGGACAATCTTTACAGTGCTTGCCCTCTTTGTACTTCTTGCAACATTTGTCCTTCTTCTTTTTTGCCATCAGGGTGGTTTTCGCGCGGTTGGGCCGGGGTGGGTGTCGTTCATCGTGTCCGTGATGTCATCAGGCGAAGACCCGGTCAGGCGACCGCCTCCTCCTGCCCCATCGTCTTCGCAGCGGCGGCGAGCTCGTTGTCGATCATTAGCAAGGCTTCGCCGCGGTCGCCGAACAGGCGCAGCCGACCGAGGATGTCGTTGACGGTGGCCTCTTCTTCGATCTGCTCGGTGACGAACCATTGCATGACGATGTTGGTGGCATGGTCCTTTTCGCTGAGCGCGTGGTCGACGATGTCGTTGATGGCGGCGGTGACCTCCTGTTCGTGCGCCAGGGTGCGCTCGAACATGGCCAGAACTGAGCCGGCCTGTGATGGTGGTGCGCCGATCGCGCCGTGGGTGACCTTGGCGTTCTGGTCGAGCAGGTAACGCACCATCTTCAGCCCGTGGGCCATCTCCTCGTTGTGCTTCGCCAGGAACCAGGCCGCGGTGCCGCGCAGATTTGCCGCGTCGGCCTCGGTCGAGAGGGCGAGATATAGATAGGCCGAGTAGAACTCGCGGTTGATCTGGTCGCTGATCTTGGCGGCCATCGCAGTGGAAATCATAACGGAGACCTCGGAGTTGTGAAGCAGAAAGGTCTGAAAGCGATCCGGTCGGCAATCCCCGCGCCAAAGTGAGTGCAAACGACCATTGATGCCAAGGTTGAACGTTTCGGGGCCGATTACAACCCCGATCCCGTGACGGGAGCGGTCCGGCGGGTGTCGACGGGCCCCGGGGCAAGGAGCTTGGTCGCGTCGCGGGAGCTTGCCGTTGGGGACTGCAACCGACGCGGGGTGGCTGGTTTGCCTTTCGTGTTCAGTGACCGGTCGGTAGCCGTCACCGGACGTTCTGTCGGATTTGGCCGCGTCAAGTAGTCATAAGACCATTGGGGTCGTGCGGAAATCGGTCGAAAGGCCTGAAGCGTGGCACATGCAGAACCTCCCAAAAAGGCCGTCGATGCGCGAAGTCGTCTCCATCCGTTAAGCCAGTCAGCATCTTTTGCGTTACCTGGAGCGGGTCGAGCGGCCCGCCGCCATGCGCGCCGCGGTCGCGGACCTCGATTGTGGCGAACAAGTCCGTCGGGGGCAGGTCTTTTCCGACGGGGGAAAATACCAACAAAGCACCCGCACCTTACTCGGCCTGATTGATCCAGCGCTCGAGCGCGTGGTCGAGCGGATGGAGCGCTCTTGCCGAGGCTGACGGATCCTCGCTACTGGGATGCGCCCGGTCGATGGGTCCACAGGCGGGCCGAGTCGGATCGGTAGAGCCACGGGCCTTCGACTTCGCCGTTGGCACCCATGCGGAAATGGATTGCCCCGGACCGACTGGTGTCGAGCTCGGCGGCGCCGATGGCGGCGACCCGTTCGCGCACGGCGGTGGCTGGGAAACCATAGCGGTTAGCGAAACCGGTAGCGTAGAGGACATAGCGCGGCGCGACAGCGTCGAGAAAAGGGGCGGTCGAGGAGGTGTCGGAGCCGTGATGACCGGCAATCAACACCGTGCTGCGCAGGGCCTCGCCGTGGTATGCAACGAGCCTTTGCTCGGCGCGCCGCTCGATGTCGCCGGTCAGCAGCATACTGCTGGCGCCGGCCTCGATCCGCAGAACACAAGAGGCGTCGTTGGCGCGGTACTCGGGTCCCTCCGGATGCAGTATTGCAAACTGGACGCCGTCCCAATTCCAGGTCATGCCCGCCTGGCAAAGCTCGGCTGTGAGGTCTGGCAGTCGGTGGGGCTCGCCGCTCTTGACCCAGCCGATCGGCAGCGCGCCGATGAGCCCCGGCAGCCCCCCGGCGTGGTCATTGTCGCCGTGGCTGATGATCAACCCATCGATTTGCTGGACCTCGGCGTGGCGCAGATAGGGTCGAACGACCGCGGAGCCAGTGTTGAAGCCGCTCGGAAAACCGGGTCCGACATCGTAGACCAGGGTGTGCTGGTGAGTCCGCACGACGATCGCCAAGCCTTGCCCGACATCCAATAGGGTCAGCCAGACCGAACCAGGCGCCGGAGCCGGTGGCCGCACCAGCAGCAATGGCAGCAGCCATATGACACCGAGCGCCCGGCCCGGCAGCCCACGCGGGGCTAGGAGCAGGCCGACCCCAGCGCCGGCGGCCAGCCAGACCCACGTCGGGCGATGGCCGGCGGCGGTCGCGGCCCAGCGGTGCTCGGCGGCGTGTTCCAGCCAGGCAAAGCACCACCCCAATAGCTCCGCGACCCAAGTCAGTGGCCACGCCAGCGGCGGGATCAGGCTCAGTAGCGATGCGAGCAGAATCACCGGCAGCAATGCCGTGAAGATTGGCACGGCGACCAGGTTCACGGCGGGCGCGATCAAGGATGCGCGCCCGAAGAACAGCAACAAGAGCGGCAAGAGCCCCAAAGCGACCGCCCATTGTGCTTGCCCCCAGCGCTGCCAGAGTCCCCGTACACCGTGGCGCTGGCCGAGGGCGAAGAGGAGGATGGCTACCGCGACGAAGGACAACCAGAACCCGAACGAGAGTACGGCGCCGGGGTCGAGCAGCAGGACTCCGACCAAGGCCAGCGTCAAGCCGCTGAAAGGGCGCAATGTGCGTCCCAGTACCAGGGCGCCGAGCACGACGGCGAGCATGATCAGCGCCCGCTGTGTCGAGACGGCAAAGCCTGCCAGCGCGCTGTAGCCGATCCCGGCCAGCAGGGCGAAGCCGGCCGCGGCGCGAGGCGCGGCGAGCCGTTGAACAAGATAGCTGCTGCGCGACCACAGCCCGCGCCCGACGACAAAGACGAATCCGGCGACCAAGCCCACATGTAACCCGGAGATCGCGATCAGATGATTGGTTCCGGTCAGGGTCAGAACTTCCCACTGGTCATTGGTCAGTCCGCCGCGCTCGCCGATCACCAATGCCTGCACGAGGGCGCGTGTGGCGGTGTCAGGCAGTTGGCGCTCCAAGTGGTCGCGCAGTGCCTGGCGAAAGCGCGTCATCGCGAACCGCGCGCCGGCGGGGCCGAGGCGTTCGTTGGTGGCGCCGTCGCGGACGTAGCCGGTGGCCTTGATTCGCTGACTGAACAGCCAGCGTTCATAATCGAAGCCGCCGGGGTTGGCGTAGCCATGGGGTGGGGTCAGGCGCGCCTGCAGCCGCCAGCGGTCACCGGCGCGCAGCGGCGGCGCGTTGCGATACCAACTCAACCTGACCAGCCCTGTAAACTCGAGCCGGTCGAGCGTCTCGGGCGCGTCATCGACGCGGAACAAGAAACGGCGGGCGAGGTCTCTATCGGTCGGAACCGAGACGATGACCCCCTCGATGACCAAATCGGTGCGGCCGTTGTTGGGCGGTAGAGGTTGACACAGCACAGGGCAGGTGTGGAGGTAGGCGTACAGGAACCCGAGTGCGGCCAATGCCACGGGTCGCAGGACGGGCCAACGCCAGGTCGCCAGTGCGAGAAACACCGCCGCGCCGATGGCGGCAACGAGCGGGGCAAGGGTCGTCTGAAGATAGAAGAGGCAAATGCCGACGGCCCAGGCGAGGCCGTCGTGAGTCAGCGGCCGAGCCCGATCGTCCGGCGTGCCGTCAGTGCGCCGGGGGTCGGCAGGGGTTGGTGTATCCATTCAGACGGGTCCCTCCGTCCGTCACCTTCCATTGACCCCCAGATTATAAACCTATGGCCCCATCTTTGCCGTGGCGCCTACTCAGTGGCCCCCGGCTTGGAAGATACCTGTGAAACGCTGGCTCACACGCATCCTGCCCCATCCCAAGACACTTCGAGACAACAGGTATCTGCGTCTCTTCGGCAAGCTGCTGCACGACCCGAACCTGTGGCACCTGAATCGCCGTTCGGTGGCCGGCGGGGTCGCCGTGGGCGGGTTCTTCATGTTCATTCCACCGATCGGACAGATGCCGTTCGCGGCCGCGACGGCGATCCTGTTCCGCGTCAATCTTCCGATCTCGGTTGCCCTCGTGTGGCTGAGCAATCCCTTGACGATGCCGGTAATCTACTATGCCGCCTACCGAATCGGTGCGCGCTTGCTCGGCCATCCGCCGATTGGCTTTCGTGCCGAATTCTGGGCTGATTACCATAACTGGCTCGGCTTCCTGGGACCCTTGATGCTCGGCAGTCTGGTGTGCGCGGTCCTGTGCTCTGGATTGGGTTATCTGTCTGTCCAGACGATCTGGCGGTGGCACTTGCGACGCCAGATCAAGGAGCGACGGCGGCGTTTTCAGGCGCTTGCCTCGTTGCGGCTCAGAACGCCGTCCTCCAACGACAAGACCTGATCCATGCGCGCGGCGAAATGGTGGTCGTGGGTGACGATGACGAAACTGGTCCCCAGCTCGGCATTGAGTTCCAGCAGTAACTGGTAGATGACCTCAGCCGTGTGTCGGTCCAGGTTTCCCGTCGGTTCGTCGGCGAGGACACAGGCGGGGCGGGTGACCAGGGCGCGAGCAATGGCCGCGCGCTGACGCTCGCCGCCCGACAGTTCGCTGGGTTTATGCATGGCACGATGCGCGAGGCCGACCCGTTCCAACATGGCCGCGGCCTCGGCCTGCGCGGAGCGCGGCGCGCTGCCACCGATCACGAGCGGCAAGGCGACGTTCTCGAGCGCTGAGAACTCGGCCAACAGGTGATGGAACTGGTAGACGAATCCCAGGTGGCTGTTGCGCAGCCGGTCGCGCCGTGCCTCGGCCATGGTTGCGATATCACGTCCGGACCAGAGCACCTGTCCGGTCGACGGCCTTTCGAGGCCGCCCAGGCAATGCAGCAGCGTACTCTTGCCGGAACCGGATACGCCAACGATGGCGATCCGCTCCCCGGCTCGGATAGTCAGATCCACCTGCGTCAGAACTTCGACCTCGAGCGGCCCCTGACGAAAGCGCTTGCCGAGCCGTCGCGCCTCGAGCACCGGTGTCGCGCGCGGGTCAGTCATAACGCAAGGCCTCGGCTGGATCGGTGCGGGCCGCCCGCCAGGCTGGATAGATGGTCGCAACGACCGACATCAGAAAGGCGCCGCCCGCAACGAACAGAATATCCGCGAGTCGCGGATCCGACGGCAACAGGCTGATGTAATAGATCGTTGGATCGAGGAAATGCACACCGAACAACCCCTCGATCCGCGAGACGATGGCCTCGACGTTCCATGCCAATACCAGGCCGCCGATGACGCCGAGCAAGGTTCCGACGGCCCCGATCGTGGTCCCCTGGATCATGAAGATCGCCATGATCCGACCCGGCGACGCCCCGAGCGTGCGCAACACCGCGATGTCGGAACGTTTGTCGGTCACGACCATGACCAGCGTCGAGACGATGTTGAACGCGGCGACGGCGACGATCAGGAACAAAATGATCGTCATCATGCGTTTCTCGATCTGCAGGGCCGCGAAAAAGTTGCGATGCGACTGCGTCCAATCCGTGACGAGGTAGACGCCTCCGAGGTCGAGCGCGATCTGCCGCGCCAGCCTTGGTGCCTCGAACATGTCGGTCAGCTTGAGCCGAATGCCGGTGACGTCGTCGCCGAGGCGCATCAACCTGGCGCCGTCGCCGAGACTGATGAAGGCCGCGCCGCGGTCGAAGTCCCCCATGCCGACCGAGAAGAGGCCGCTGACCGTGAAGGCCTTGAGTCGCGGCATGACGCCCACTGGCGTGGGGTTCAGCTGCGGGGTCACGACCGTGACCTTATCCCCGGGACCCACGCCGAGCAGCATCGCGAGCTCCTGGCCCAGGATGATGTTGAAGGCCCCGTCGACCAGATCATCGACCGAGCCGTCGATCATGTCTCGGCGCAATTCGGCGACCTGGTCCTCGGCCTCCGGCAGAATGGCGCGGATCATCGCCCCGTTGACGCTGCCGCCATGGACCAGCATCGCCTGGATCTCGACGAAGGGTGCCGCGCCGATCACCGCTGGGTGGTCCCGAACCCGGTCCAGTAGGGCTGGCCAATCGGCCATCGAGCCGCTGGGGGCGCTCAAAGTCGCATGGGAGGCCATGCTGAGGATGCGTTCGCGGATCTCCTTGTGGAACCCGTTCATGACCGACAAGACCACGATCAGCGCGACGATGCCGAGCGTAATCCCCAGCATCGAGATCAGTGATATGAAGGAAATAAAATGGTTACGCCGCTTCGCGCGGGTGTACCGGAGGCCGATGAAGAGCGGTAGAGGACGAAACATAGCCCGCGATTAGATCATGCTGCGCCGAGTCCCCGCAACGCGGCGTTCGGTGGGATCCTCAGCGTCGGCGATGCCCCGCGACGACGGGTGCGGTCGGTTGGCTGCCCGCCGAAGCGGCGCACCGCTGGGTCGCCATTGGCGGGACCCTGTTCCGCGTGTCATCATCGCCGGGCGTTGGAGCCTGAGCGCCTGGGTGGTCACGGAGGCGGCGGGTTCGTCTCATGTAGCCTATCGAGGGACGCGATGAACAGAATCTCGCTTCTAGCCGGTGCGGCGGCCTTGGTTGCGGGCGGATGCACGACGGTCGAGCCGATCGATTACGCTAGGGCCTTGTGCGATCCATTTCCCCGTGATGAATTCAGCGCCTGTGCTAGCCGGGTCATCGACCATTACCGCGCGATGGCCATCGAGCCGGACTTGCCCTTCGGGTACAGCACGGCGGGGCCTTTTGCGCTCGCCGTGGGCGACGCGTTGTATTTGGGCAGCTATCATTCCGACCCCTTCGCCCTGTACTTCCGGGCCGAGGATGGCGCGAACGCATGTCGCGGCGCCTACGATGCCTTCGCCGGCTCGCGCTCGCCGGTCCTCGAAATCCATTGCGATGACGGTAGTCGCGGCGCTGGCGAACTGGTCCTCGACCGCAAAGGGCGCAACGGTGTCGGCGATGTGGAGTTCGACGACGGCCGGCGCGGCCGTCTGGTCTTTGGGCACGGCGCCGTCGGCGGGCTGACTGACGAGGGTCGATGACGATGACCAGCGGTTCGCGCGCGGCGCGCGCGAACCCGCAGAGCCCCGCTGCTGCGGTGCCATCGCGCGTCGGTGATCGCTCAGAAATCGTCGAGCTCGAAACCGTCGAACGGCGAGTCGTCGGTGCCCATGTCTTCCCCCGTGCTGCCGACATCGGGTTCGCCGGCCTGGGCGTCTGCGATCCCGTTACTGAAGAGCCCGGTCACGGCGTTGGCGAGCAGCACGCCACCGGCGACAGCCGCCGCTGTTTGCAGGGCCGAGCCCATGAAGCCGCCGCGAGCCTGGCCGGCGGCTGGCGCCGTGCCCCGGTTTGCGAATGGGCTCGTGCCGGCCGCCCGGCCGGGTGGGCCGCCGGTGCCGAAGAGGCCGCCGAGGAAGCCCCCGCCGCCCGAGGGTCGTTGCGCGGCTTGCTGTTCGAGCTCCTGCACCCGCTGGCCCAGGTTCTGCAGCGCCTGCTCTTGGACCAGGATCGTCTGGGCCATGTAATAGGGGGCAGCCGGTTGTCGCTGCACGGCCTCTCGGATCGCCTGCTCGGCGCCGGCGTCGCGGGGACCGGATTGTCGTTCCGCTTGGTCGAGCTTGCCGAACAGCTCACCGATCAAGGCCCGTTCATGATTGTCCACGTTGACACCTCCTCTTGTGATTCTCGAACGGTTTCTTTATAGATGGAATCCGACCTGTCGGGTTCCACGAAAGGGTGTCAACGGGTGGCCGGCTCTCGATCAGACCGGCGCAGCTGAAGGAGATCCGTCGATGAAACAACCTATTGCGTTGGTCACCGGAGCTTATCGCGGCTTGGGTTATGCGGCTTGTCAGGAATTGGCGCGGCTTGGCTATCGGGTCATCTTGACCGCGCGGCGCGATGAAGCTGGGCGCCAGGCTGCGGAGCGGTTGCGTGTGGTCGGCCATACCGTGCACCACCATCAGCTCGACGTGACCGATCCGGCATCGATCGAGCGCCTACCCGGCTTCATTCAGGAGACCTTCGGCAGGCTCGATGTGTTGATCAACAATGCCGGTGTCTTTCCGGATCCGAGCCCGGGATCCGGTGCCGAAAGCGTGTTCGCCGCCGACCCGGATACGATCAGACGCGGTTTCGAGACCAATGCGCTGGGGCCCTTGCGTCTGTGTCAGGTGCTGATACCGCTGATGGAGGGGGAAGGGCGGATCGTCAATGTCAGCTCAGGAATGGGTCAGCTCAGTGACATGAATGGCTGTTGCCCGGGTTATCGCCTATCGAAGGTCGCCCTGAATGCCGTGACCAGGATCTTCGCCGATGAACTGCGAGGGACCGGCATCAAGATCAATTCGGTCTGTCCGGGTTGGGTGCGCACCGAGATGGGGGGTGCCGAGGCCCCGTTGACCCTCGAGGACGGCGTGCGGGGCATAATTTGGGCCGCGACCCTGCCGAGTGATGGTCCCAGCGGGGGCTTTTTCCGGCACGGACAGCCAATTCCCTGGTGAAACAGGCTGAGAGCTCCGGACCTCGGGGTGGGTAGCGACTGGATTTGTGCGATGCCGAAGGTTAAACTGCCGATCGGGAGTCGGCTGGGCAGTCGCCGCCTGCTTCTTCGGTGCAGGCGGAGGAAAGTCCGGGCTCCGCAGGGCAGGGTGCCAGGTAACGCCTGGGGGGCGTGAGCCCACGGAAAGTGCCACAGAAAAGATACCGCCAAACCCCGCCATTTGGTGGGGCGGTAAGGGTGAAATGGTGCGGTAAGAGCGCACCGCGGCCCTGGTAACGGGGCCGGCACGGTAAACCCCACCCGGAGCAAGACCAAATAGGGGGGCGTGCAACCTCGGTTGCGGCGCGCGGCCCGCGCGTGTCCCCGGGTAGGTCGCTCGAGGTCCGCGGTGACGCGGACCCCAGATGAATGACTGTCCTCGACAGAACCCGGCTTACAGGCCGGCTCCTCCTCCCTTCTGCCGCGCCGCACAGGTCCCGTTCGGGGCCTGTACCCGCCCCTTTTGCTGCTGTTCGGCAACCTCGATTCAATCTGAATTTACGACGCTAACGCGCTGAAATAGGTGGCGGGCGACGACGCGAGTGCCGAGGTCGACAGATGGCTGTAAGTGTCTGAGGGAAAACCCCAAAGCGGCGAAGACAGTCCTTGACGGGCCAGAATCGTGTGTCTAACATTGGTGGTAAGTGGGGCGATGTGGGGAAGTGAGGGGCAGCGGAGGGGGCAGCTTGTTCCGAGGAACCTACAGTGTCAGCCTCGATGCCAAGGGGCGCCTTGCGATTCCCGCCCGGTTTCGCGAGCGCTTGCCCATGGCGGATGGCGCTCGTCTCGTGTTCACGCCGGACCCCGATCGTTGCCTCGCCCTCTATCCTGAGCCTGAGTGGATGCTGATCGAGCAGAAACTTCAGGGACTCCCGTCATTCAATGTCGCGGCCCGGCGTCTGAAGCGCTTGTTGATCGGAAACGCCCACGATGTCGATATCGATGCCCAAGGGCGCGTCTTGTTGCCCTCGAAGCTTCGAGATTACGCGGGCTTGCAAAAGCGTGTCGCGATGGTCGGCCAGATCAACAAGATCGAGGTTTGGGATGAGGATGTCTGGAATAGTCGTTGTGACGAATGGAAAGACAACATCGAAATCAATGATCTGGCGTCCGATGGGGATTTGGCGTCACTGATTCTTTAGGGGTTCTAGGGCCTTTCTGGTCAGGTGGGCCGCCAGTGATGAACAGCGGGAACCATCGCCCCGTCCTGTTGGAGGAAAGCGTGCAGGCCCTAGCGATACGGCCCGATGGTCGATATCTCGACGCCACCTTCGGTCGCGGTGGCCACAGTCGCGCGATCCTCGCCCGCCTCGGGCGGGGCGGGCGACTGTTCGGGCTCGATCGGGATCCGGACGCGGTCGCCGTCGGGCAGGCGCTGGCGAAACAGGACCATCGGTTCGGTATGTACCATATGCCGTTCTCACGGTTGACCGACGTGGTGCGGGAGCTGGGCTTGCTCGGTGCGATCGACGGTCTGTTGTTCGACCTCGGCGTTTCGTCGCCCCAGCTCGACGAGCCTCACCGGGGCTTCAGTTTCTCCGACGACGGTCCGCTCGACATGCGGATGGATCCGACCGCCGGCGAGCCGGCCAGTCGGTGGCTGGCCCTGGCCACGCGCGAGGAGATCGCGCGGGTGCTTCGGGAGTACGGCGAGGAGCGCTTCGCGGGCCGCATCGCAACGGCGATCGTGCGGCGCCGTGCCGCGGCCCCGCTGACCAGGACCCGTGACCTGGCGGCGCTGATCGAGGCGGCGGTCCCGACCCGGGAGCCCGGCAAGCATCCGGCGACGCGCACCTTTCAGGCGCTACGGATCCAGATCAATCTCGAGCTCGACGAGCTGGCGGCGGCCCTGACCCAGGTGCGCGATCTGCTCGCCGTCGGTGGACGCTTCGTCGTGATCAGTTTTCATTCGCTCGAGGATCGTCTCGTCAAACGTTTCGTGCGCGAGCAGGCCCGCGGCGAGCGTTTCCCGATCGGCGTCCCGGTCATCGATCGCCAGCGGGAGCCGTGGCTCGAGCCCGTCGGAAAGGCCGTTCGCCCCAGCCCCGAAGAGATCGCGGCGAATCCCCGCGCGCGCAGCGCCATCATGCGAATCGCGGAGCGGTGCCCATCATGAGACGTTTGGGTTCCTCGGTGATACTGCTGCTCGGCCTCTCGGTGATCTTGTCGGGGGTTGCCGTCGTCTATGCCAAGTACCTGACGCGAGCAGAGTTCATCGAGCTTCAGGAGCTCCGTGCCGAGCGCGATGCCTTGGCCGTCGAATGGGGCTGGCTGCGTCTGGAGGAGGCGACCCTGACGACCCACGCGCGGGTCGAAGAACTGGCGCGGCGCAATCTGGATATGTATTTACCGCACCGCCGTGATATCCGGCTGATTTGGGGTGACAACTGATGGCTGCCACTCGGCGCCAACCAAGAGTGCGGCGCCGTGCGCGCTCGCCGAAGCCGCCGCGGGTCGCCCTGCGGCGGCGATTGCTGATGGTGCTGATGGCCTCGGCGTTGGTCGCGACCGTCGGCGGTGCCTTCTATCGTCAGGTCGTCGAGAACGACTTTCTGAAGACGGAAGGCGAACGGCGTCATCTGCGCTTGAGCGAGATCCCGGCGCGTCGCGGGATGATCTTCGATCGCCATGGCGAACCGCTGGCTGTCAGTACACCGGTGACGACCTATTGGGCGGATCCGCGGGTGTTTGCCGCCCATGAGCACCAGACCGATGCCGTGGCTCGGGCCCTGAACCTGGATGCGGAGCGGTTGCGGGAGCGGTTCGAGTCGAACAGGGGCCGCGCCTTCATGTACTTGAAGCGGCGCGTGCACCCGCGTGAGGCGGAGGCGCTCGATGCCCTGATTGCGCGCGAAGGGATCCAGGGTATCGGCACCGAGACCGAGTATCGACGTTTCTACCCGAGCGCCGAAGTGTTCGGCCATGTCCTCGGTTTCACCGACATCGAGGACCAGGGGCAGGAGGGCCTGGAGCGCGCATTCGAGGCTCAGTTGAGCGCGCGTCCCGGTCTGCGGCGCGTGATCCAGGATGGCCGCCGTACGCAGGTCGCCGAGCTGGAACTGGTTCGGTTACCGCGCGATGGTCGGGATCTGACCGTGAGCCTCGATCGGCGCCTCCAATTCATCGCCTATCGCGAGCTGAAGCGCGCCGTGGCCGAACACAAGGCGCTCGGCGGTTCGGCTGTGATCCTGGATGTGCAGTCAGGCGAGATCCTGGCGATGGTCAACCAACCAGGATACAACCCCAACGCGGTCCGCGAGGGAGGGGTCGACCATCGTCGCAATCGCGCGCTGACCGACGTCTTCGAGCCTGGTTCAACGGTCAAACCCTTCATCGTGCTGGCGGCATTGGAGCTGTCGTTGGTTGGTCCACACACGACGATCGATACGCGTCCTGGGGTCATGACGGTCGGTCGCAATCGGGTGCGCGACGTCCGTGACTTCGGGGTTCTCGATACCACCGGGGTCATCACCCGCTCGAGCAACATCGGTGTCGTCAAGCTGGCCCAGCGGATGGATCGGTCCGTGATCTGGCAGGTCTACGACCGGGTCGGTTTCGGCTCCCGAACCGACAGCGGTTTCCCGGGCGAAAGCCCCGGCGTGCTGCCCCATTTCCGTCGCTGGTCCCAATTCGACCAGGCGGTCCTCTCGTTCGGCTACGGCCTGTCGACGACGGCACTGCAGCTCGCTCAGTCCTACGCGGTGCTGGCTGCCGATGGTGTCAAACGCCCGGTGACGCTGATCAAGCGCGATGGGCCGCCGCCGCCCGGGGTACGCGTACTCGGCGCCCAATCGACGCGGCAGGTCCGGGCCATGATGGAGACGGTCGTCAGTTCGCCGCAGGGGACCGCGCGGCGTGCCGCGATCGAAGGGTATCGCGTCGCTGGCAAGACCGGCACGTCGAAGAAATCGGCTGGTCGCCAAGGCTACACGGGCAACCGCTATCAGGCGGTGTTCGCGGGCATGGTTCCGGTCGACAACCCGCGGTTCGTCATGGTCGTCATGATCGATGAACCGCGCGGGGCCTCGCATTTCGGCGGCCAGGTCGCGGCTCCCGTGTTCGCGCGGGTCATGGAGAATGCTGTGCGGCTCTACAACGTCCCGCCGGATGACCCGGCCGGTTCGCTGCTGCTCGTCGGTACCGCCGAGGTCGCTCAGTGATCGCCGCTGATCGCCAACCCGCGGCCTGGGCCTTGTCGGCCCTGCTCGACGGTCTGATCCCTTGGCCCGGTGGCCCGGATCTCCGGATCACCGGTTTGACGCTCGACAGTCGTGAACTCGAGCCCGGCTGGCTGTTTCTGGCTTGCCAGGGCACCCGGGGGCACGGCCTCGCGCATGGCGAGGCCGCGAAACGCGCCGGTGCGGCGGCCATCGTCGCCGAGCCCACCGGGGAATGGGACGGCACGGCCTTGGCGCGACTGGCCGCCGACCTGTCGTTGCCGGTCATTGCCGCGCCCGGTCTCGGGTCGCTTGCGAGCGCGTTGGCCGACCGCTTCTACGGCGAGCCGAGCCGCGCGCTGGAGCTCGTCGGTGTCACCGGCACCAACGGCAAGACGAGCGTCAGCCATGTTCTGGCCCAGGCCTTGTCCGACCAGGTTCGTTGCGGATTGATCGGTACGCTGGGGTTCGGTTTCCCCGACGCGTTGCAGGCGACCTTCCACACGACCCCGGATCCCATCCGGTTGCAAGGGCACCTCGCCGCGTTGCGCTCGGCCGGTGCCCGTGCCGTCGCGATGGAGGTCTCATCGCACGCGCTGGCCCAGGAGCGCGTGGCGGCGGTTCGGTTCGGGATCGCCGTCTTCACGAACCTGACGCGCGATCATCTCGACTATCACGGCGACATGAACCGGTATGGTGCCGCCAAGCGGCGGTTGTTCGAGACGCCGGGCCTCGGGTGGGCGGTGCTCAATCGCGACGATCCCTTTACGCACAGCTTGCTGTCCAGCCTCACGCCCGGTGCGGCGCGGGCGCTCTACAGCCTGCGGTCGGATCCGCCGGCCGCCGGCGTGGCCGACCTGTGGGTTGGCGCCCGCTCGGTCGAGCCGCGGCCCCGGGGCCTGCGGCTCGTCGTTACGACCTCGCTAGGCGATGGCGAGGTCGAGGTCGGGCTGCTCGGTCGCTTCAACGCTGCCAATCTGCTCGCGGTGTTGACGGTGCTGCTGGCGCGTGGCCAAGCGCTCGAGTCGGCGCTGCGCGCGCTGGCGCGGATCCGGGGCGTGCCGGGCCGCATGGAGTGTTTCGGTGGTCCGGATACGCCGTTGGTCGTCGTCGACTACGCCCACACCCCCGACGCGCTGGAACAGGTGCTGACCCACCTCCGCGCACACGGTGGCCGCAGGGTCCTGACCGTCTTCGGCTGTGGCGGTGAACGCGATCGTGGCAAGCGCCCGTTGATGGGACGCGTGGCCGAACGCCTTAGCGATCTGGTGATCCTGACCGATGACAATCCACGCCACGAAGACGGCTCCGCGATCATCGCCGAGATCCGTGCCGGCCTCGCCGATCCGTCGAGGGTGCGTATCGAACGGCAGCGTGCGCTCGCGATCCGTCTCGCGTTGGCGCTGGCCGATCGGCGTGACATCGTGCTGGTGGCCGGCAAGGGGCATGAGACGACGCAGGATATGGGGGACCTCGAGGTCCATTTCAGCGATCGGGCGCAGGTCATGCAAGCACTGAACGAATGGGGGCAGCGGTGATGTGGCGGTTGACAGACCTGTGCGATTGCGTCGGCGGCCGGCTCGTCGGCGCCGATACCGCGATTGCTGCGGTCGGCACCGACAGCCGGCGCGATTGCGCCGGCGAGCTCTTTGTCGCGTTGCGCGGCGAGCGCTTCGATGGGCACGACTTCGTTCCCGCGGCCATTACCCGGGGTGCCGCGGCGGTGATGGTCGACCACGAATTGCCGGTGGATCGGCCGCAGTGCGTCGTTACCGATACCCGCATCGGCCTGGGGCGAGCGGCGGCGGCTTGGCGCGCGCGCTTCGCCGGCACCGTCGTTGCGATTACCGGCAGCAACGGTAAAACGACCTGCAAGGAGATGGTCGCCGCGATTCTCGCGCAGACCGGTTCCGTCCGCGCGACCCGCGGCAACCTGAACAACGATATCGGGATGCCATTGACCCTGCTCGGTGCCCGCGAGGAGCGCTTCCTCGTATTGGAAATGGGCGCCAACCGGGCCGGTGAGATTGGTTATCTGGCGGCCATCGGCCGGCCTCACGCGGCGTTGATCACGAATGCCGGCCGCGCCCATCTCGAGGGATTCGGCAGCGTGGAGGGCGTCGCGCGGGCGAAGGGCGAGATCGCGTCGGGCTTGCCGTCGGACGGCGTCTTCGTGGTGCCGGCCGAGTCGCCTTATGTGCCCCTATGGCGCGTGCTGGCCTCGGGTCGGCAGGTCTTGACCTTCGGCCTCAACCCATCGGCCGATGTCTCGGCGGATCCCGAGCGAATTCACGTGACTTGGGAGGCCGATGGCTTTCGCACCAGCTTCGAGGTACGCCATGGCGCCGAACATTGGCCAGTCGCACTGCGGCTCGCTGGCCAGCACAACGTCCTCAATGCCCTCGCCGCGATGGCCCTGACCCGCGCTGTCGGCGCGCCGATCGAGGCCATTCAGGCGGGTCTCGCAAGCGTGAGGCCAGTTGCCGGTCGTCTGAACCCGCGACCGGGGGTGGCCGGGTGCCGGCTGATCGACGACAGTTACAACGCGAATCCGGATTCGGTCGCCGCCGCCATCTCGGTGCTCGAAGGCTGGCCGGGACGCCGCCACCTGGTACTCGGGGATCTCGGTGAGTTGGGTCCCGATGCCGAGCGCCTGCACGGCGAGATCGGCGCCGCGGCGAAGGCGGCCGGTATCACGGCCCTGCATGCGGTAGGCTGCCTCAGCGCGGCGGCGGCGGTCGCCTTCGGTGCTGGGGCCCACCACCATTCCGATCAGGCGGGCTTGATCACGGCCCTGCGGTCGGTGCTTGGCGCTGACGATCTGGTCCTGGTCAAGGGATCACGGCTTGCGGGCATGGAGCGTGTGGTCCAGGCCCTGTCCGCCACGGAGGGGGTCTGAGGTGCTGCTCTATCTGACCGATTGGCTCGCGCAGCATTTCAGCGCGTTCTCGGTGTTCCGCTATCTGACGCTGCGCGCGATCCTTGGCGTCCTGACCGCACTGGTGATCTCGTTTGTCGTCGGTCCGCCGATGATCCGGCGGCTGACCGCGTACAAGATCGGGCAGACGGTGCGTCAGGACGGCCCGCAGAGCCACCTGTCGAAGGCCGGTACCCCGACGATGGGCGGCGCCCTGATCCTGGTCGCGATCGGGGTCGCCACGCTGCTGTGGGCCGATCTGACCAATCATTACGTGTGGATCGTCCTGTTGACGACGCTCGCCTTCGGTGCGGTTGGTCTGGTCGATGATTACCGGAAGCTGGTCCTCAAGGATCCGCGGGGCTTGGCGTCGCGTTACAAGTATCTGTGGCAGAGTCTGTTCGGTCTGATCGCGGCCGTGGTTCTGTACCTGGTCGCCTCGACGCCGGCCGAAACCGCCTTGTTGGTGCCGTACCTGAAGGATGTCTCGATCCAGCTCGGTCCCTGGTTCATTCTGCTCGCCTATCTCGTCATCGTCGGCTCCAGCAACGCGGTGAACCTGACCGATGGCCTCGACGGCCTTGCGATCATGCCGACGGTCTTGGTCGGTGGGGCGCTCGGGATCTTCGTCTATGCAACCGGGCATGTGGACTTCGCGAACTATTTGCGGATCCCCTATATCCCGGGGGTCGGCGAGGTCGTGATCTTCTGCGGCGCGTTGGTCGGGGCGGGCCTTGGTTTCCTGTGGTTCAATGCCTACCCCGCCCAGGTCTTCATGGGCGACGTCGGTGCGTTGGCACTCGGCGCGGCGCTTGGCGTGATCGCGGTCCTGTCGCGCCAGGAACTCGTGCTCTTCATCATGGGTGGCATCTTCGTCGCCGAGACCCTGTCGGTGATGCTCCAGGTCGCTTCGTTCAAGCTGATGCGCCGGCGTATCTTCCGGATGGCCCCACTGCATCATCATTTCGAACTGAAGGGATGGCCGGAGCCGCGGGTCATCGTGCGCTTCTGGATCATGACGGTGATCCTGGTCCTGATCGGTCTCGCGAGCCTGAAGATCCGATGATGGCCGGGACCTGGCACAAGAGCCCACTGGCGCGAACCCTGGTTGTTGGACTCGGGCGCACGGGTTTGTCGTGCGCGCGCTTTCTGCGGGCGCAGGGCGTGCCGGTGGCCGTGACCGACTCGCGTGCGGTACCACCCGGCCTCGACCAACTACGTGCGGAATTGCCCGATGTGGCCCTGTTTCTCGATGGCTTCCGCGAGGAGGTCTTCGCCGTCGCCGACGGATTGGTCGTCAGCCCCGGTGTGCCGGTCGCCGAACCCCTGATCCAGGCGGCGATGGCCCGCGGTGTTCCCGTCGTCGGTGACATCGAGCTCTTCGCGTTGGCCGCTCGCGCGCCGGTCGTGGCGATCACCGGCTCCAATGGCAAGAGCACGGTGACGACCCTCGTGGGACAGATGGCCGCGCGGGCCGGCGTGCGGGTCGCGGTCGGCGGGAATCTCGGGGAGCCGGCACTGGACCTGCTCGACGATCGCGTCGAGCTCTATGTCCTGGAACTGTCGAGCTTTCAGCTGGAGACTACCTACTCGCTGCGCGCGCGTGCGGCGGTCGTCTTGAACCTGTCGTCGGATCACATGGACCGGTATCCGGATCTGGCGGCTTACGGAGCGGCCAAGGCGCGGATCTTCCACGGGGCCGAGATCGCGATCATCAACCTCGATGATCCGCTGGTGCGGGTCATGCCGACCGGCTCGGCCGAGCGCCGCGGTTTCACGATGGGGGTGCCGGATCCAGACGCCTTCGGCCTGCTCGATCAGGGCGGGGAGACCTGGCTGGCTCGCGGCGGGATGCCCTGGCTGCGAGCCGACGAACTGCGGATCCCGGGTCGCCACAATCAGGCCAATGCGTTGGCCGCGCTGGCCTTGGGGCAGGCGGCCGGCCTACCGCGCGAGGCGATGTGCGAGGCGCTGCGTCATTTCGGTGGCCTGCCGCATCGCAGTGCATTGGTCGCCGAACGGGCCGGGTGCCGCTGGTATGACGATTCGAAGGGCACGAACCCGGGCGCGACCGTTGCCGCGCTCGAGGGACTGGTCCCACCTGGTAGCCGCCACCGTGCCGTGCTGATCGCCGGCGGCGATGGCAAGGGGGCCGATTTTGGTCCGTTGGCAGCGGCCATCGTGCGGACCTCCCGCGCGGTGGTGCTGCTCGGCCGCGACGCGCCGCGGATCGCCGCGGCGCTGAACGGGAGCCTGCCCGTCGGCCAGGCTGGCGACATGGACGACGCCGTGCGTCAGGCGGCGGCATTTGCCCAACCCGACGATTGCGTCTTGCTGTCGCCGGCGTGCGCGAGCCTGGATATGTTCGAGAACTACGAACACCGCGGTCGCGTGTTCGCCGAGGCGGTGCGGAGGTTGCCACGATGAGCCTCGCAGTGGCCGCAGGGCGCCGTCGACTCGGCGCAAGGGCACCGATCGACTTTGCGCTGCTGCTCTGCGTTCTGGGTTTGATCGGCCTCGGGCTGGTGATGGTCGCGTCGGCGTCGATGCCATTGGCCGATCGGACCTTCGGCGACCCCTTCTTCTACCTGACGCGCCAGGCGATCGCGCTGGGTCTGGCCCTGGCGGCGGGGATCCTGGCCTTCGCGTTGCCGTTGAGCTGGTGGCAGCGCAGTGGCGGGATCCTGTTCCTGGTCGGCCTGGCGTTGCTGGTCCTGGTGCTGGTTCCCGGCGTCGGGCATACGGTCAATGGTGCGACGCGCTGGATCCCGCTCGGTCCCTTCAACCTGCAAAGCGCCGAGTTCATGAAGCTGTTCGCGATCGTCTATATCTCGGGATATCTGGTGCGCCACCGCGAGGCGGTCTTGAACAGCGTCCATGGCTTCGTGCGACCGATGTTGCTGATGGTGCTGGCGGGTACGCTGATCATGATCCAACCGGACTTCGGTACCGTGGCTGTGATGATGGCTGTGGTCCTCGGGCTGATGTTCCTCAGCGGTGTCCAGGCGAGGTATTTCCTCCTCTTGGTCGTCCTGGTCGGCATCGCCTTCGTTGCGCTGATCATTCTGGAGCCGTACCGCGTCGAGCGGGTGCTGTACTTCCGCAACCCATTCGAGCACGCGTTCGACGGCGGCTACCAGCTGACTCAGGCCCTGATCGCGTTCGGACGCGGCGAATGGTTCGGCGTCGGGCTCGGTAACGGGATTCAGAAACAGTTTTTCCTGCCGGAGCCTCACACGGATTTCATTGCCGCCGTCATCGGCGAAGAGCTGGGCTTGGCCGGAATCCTGGTACTCATCGGTGCCTTCGCCTTCGTCACATGGCGCGCTTTTGCCATCGGCGCGCGCGCGATCGCCGAGGATGAATGGTTCGCGGCCTATCTAGCGCATGGTATCGGGTTGAGCATAGGACTACAGGCCTTCGTCAATCTCGGTGTCAGTCTCGGTCTGCTGCCGACGAAGGGTCTGACGTTGCCCTTCATCAGCTACGGCAGCAACAGCCTGATCGTCAGCGCGATGGCCGTCGGATTGCTGCTCAGCATCGATCGCGGGCAGCGGCAGCGCGCCGCTTTGGAGGCCGGTTCAGGCAAGAGGCAGCGATGGGTCCGCGTTTGATGATCCTGGCAGGAGGCACCGGCGGGCACGTGTTCCCGGCGTTGGCGGTCGCGCATCTTGCGTGCGATCGCGGTTGGTCGGTGTCCTGGCTCGGTACGCGAGCCGGCCTCGAAGCACGGATCGTCCCGCAGCAGGGCTATCCGTTGGATGTCATGACCGTATCCGGGCTGCGCGGGAAGCATGTGACCGAGCTGCTCGCGGCACCACCGCGGCTAGCCCGAGCGGTGTGGCAGGCCGGCCGTGTTCTGCGCAGACGGCGACCGGATGTCGTGTTGGGCATGGGTGGGTTCGTCGCAGGTCCAGCGGCGGTGATGGCGGTGCTGCATCGAGTGCCTTTGGTGATTCATGAGCAGAACCGGGTCCCGGGGTTGACCAATCGATGGCTCGCCAGGATTGCCGATCAAGTCTTCGAGGCCTTCCCCGAGAGCTTTCCGGCGGCCCGTCGGGCCCGAGTCTGTGGCAATCCGGTGCGTGCGGACATCGTCGCGTTGCCGCCGCCCGCGCAGCGCTTCGCCGATCGCCGTGGGCCGCCGCGTTTGCTGGTTCTTGGCGGGTCGCTCGGGGCCAAGGCGCTGAACGAGGCGGTTCCGGCCGCATTGGCCCGGATGCCCGTCAGTGAACGGCCCGAGGTTCGCCATCAATGCGGCGATCGGACCATCGATCTCGCCCGCCGGGCCTACGAGGCCGTCGGCGTGAAGGCCGACCTGGTGTCGTTCATCGATGACATGGCGCAGGCCTATGAGTGGGCCGATCTGGTGATCGGCCGCGCCGGTGCGCTGACCGTGTCCGAACTCGCGGCGGCCGGGGTCGGGGCGATCCTGGTGCCCTATCCATTCGCGGTCGACGATCATCAGGCCGCGAATG
This sequence comes from Thioalkalicoccus limnaeus, assembly GCF_041197575.1. NCBI lineage: Bacteria > Pseudomonadati > Pseudomonadota > Gammaproteobacteria > Chromatiales > Chromatiaceae > Thioalkalicoccus > Thioalkalicoccus limnaeus. Next base: position 117,403 of record NZ_JBDKXB010000004.1, read on the forward strand.
CGCAGTTCCTGGCTGAGGCCGGTGCGGCACGGATGGTGCGCCAATCCGATCTCACCGTCGCCGGTTTGGCAGAACTGTTGACCCTTCTGCTGGCTGACCGCCAGGCTCTGTTGACGATGGCCGAGGCGGCCCGCGCGCGCGCCGAGCCGAATGCAGCGCGACGGATCCTCGATGCCTGCGGCGAGGTGAGGAGGCGATGAATCCGCACTGCCAGCACGATGCGTCGCGCATGGGCCGGATCCGACGGTTGCACTTCATCGGCGTCGGCGGTTCCGGCATGAGCGGCATTGCGGAACTGATGGCGAATCTGGGCTATGAGGTTTCCGGTTCCGACCTCCGCGCCGGTGAGGCGACCCGGCGACTCGTCGAACGCGGTGTGTCGGTTCAGCTGGGACACCGCGCCGAGCATGTCCTCGACGCGGATGCGGTCGTCGTGTCATCGGCCATCGACGAGACCAACCCGGAAGTCTGCGCCGCGCGTGCCGCGCGGATCCCGGTCGTGCGCCGTGCCGAGATGCTCGCTGAACTGATGCGCTTCTATTACGGCGTCGCGGTCGCTGGCACACACGGCAAGACGACAACGACCAGCCTGGTCGCGAGCATCCTGGCCGAGGGTGGGCTCGATCCTACCTTCGTCATCGGTGGGCGTCTCAACAGTGCCGGGGCCAATGCACGCCTTGGAACAACCAAATATCTGATTGCCGAGGCCGACGAATCCGATGCCTCGTTTCTGTACCTGCAGCCGACGGTGGCGATCGTGACCAATATCGATGCCGACCACATGTCGACTTATGGTAATGATTTCAATGTCTTGAGGAGAACTTTCGGGGAGTTCCTGCACCATCTGCCCTTCTACGGGCTCGCCGTGTTGTGCGCCGACGACGAGGAGACGCGCGCCTTGGCGTCGCTCGTGTCGCGACCGGTTCGGACCTATGGCACGGGACCGGACGCGGACGTGCGGGCCGTGGCGATTCGCCAGCAGGGCCTGCGCATGCACTTCGAGGTCCAGGCCGCCGAACTCGATGCCCCGTTGCCGATCGATCTGAATCTGCCCGGGCGACATAACGTGTTGAACGCCCTGGCGGCGGTGACGGTGGCGCTGGAACTGGGCGTCGACGAGGAGGCGATACGTCGGGCCTTGGACGGCTTCGAAGGGATCGGGCGCCGTTTCGTGACCCGCTCATGGTTCGATCGGCGCCATCGTGACCTGATCCTCGTCGACGACTATGGCCACCACCCGCGGGAGATTGCCGCGACGGTCGCTGCTGCGCGCGGCGGCTGGCCCGACCGTCGACTGGTGTTGGTCTTTCAACCCCATCGCTATACCCGCACCCGTGACCTGTTCGAGGATTTCGTGCAGGTCCTCTCCAGCGTCGACCGACTCGTTCTTTGCGACGTGTATGCGGCTGGCGAGTCGCCGATCCCGGGGGCCGATGGCCGCACGCTCAGCCGGGCGATCCGGACGCGCGGTGATCTGGATCCGGTCTTCGCGCAGGACCCCGACGAGGCCGCGAGGATTCTCGACACCCTGTTGTTGGACGGCGACCTGGTGTTGATCATGGGGGCCGGCGACATCGGCGGTCTCGCGGATTCCCTGACCAGGTATCTGGGCGAGGGGATCGCCTGATGACATCGATGAAGCCATCACGATTGCGGATGGGCTGCGGAGAGCCCTTGAATCGCGCTTGTCAGCGCCGCCGACCGGCCCAGAACCGGTCGCGGTCGGTGCCGCCGACAACGGTATGCCGGGTCCCTCCGGGACCAGCGAAAAAAGGATGAATGAGCAAGGGCTTCGCGGGGAGCTGCGCAAGGACGAGCCGCTCGCCGGCCATACGAGTTGGCGGGTTGGTGGCCCGGCTCGGTATTTCTACCGACCCGCGGATGCGGCGGATCTGGTCGCCTTTCTTCGCCGCGTGGAACCATCGGAACCGCTGCTGTGGATTGGTTTGGGCAGCAACCTACTGGTCGCTGATGACGGCTTTCCGGGCACCGTCATTCAGACGGTTGGGAGGCTGAACGTGCTGAAACGGACCGGGGATACCCGATTGTACGCCGAGGCCGGGGTCAGCTCGGCACGACTCGCGCGCTTTGCCGTGCGACAGGGTTTGGTCGGAGTCGAGTTCCTGGCCGGTATTCCGGGCACTGTGGGCGGGGCGCTGGCAATGAATGCTGGGGCCTGGGGCGGCGAGACCTGGACCCATGTGGTTCGGGTGCGAACCGTCGATCGGTGGGGCCAGGTCCGGGAGCGGACCCCGGATGACTTCGACGTCGGGTACCGCGCGGTCCACGGCCCTCAAGGCGAATGGTTCCTGGCCGTCGAGGTGGATCTGACGCCGGGTGATGGCGAGGCTGCGCAGCGGCGAATCCGTGACCTGCTCGCGGCTCGTGCCAGGGCTCAGCCGGTTGGTTTACCGAGCTGCGGTTCGGTCTTTCGCAACCCACCCGGTGATCATGCCGCGCGGCTGATCGAGGCCGCCGGCCTCAAGGGGCGGCGGATCGGCGGTGCCCAGGTATCGCCGAAGCACGCGAACTTCATCATCAACACAGGCACGGCCAGCGCTTCGGATATTCAACGATTGATGGCCTTGGTTCAAACGGAGGTCGAGCGGAGTGCGGGGGTGTGTTTAGTGCCCGAAGTCAAACAGATAGGGGGTGCATGGCGATGAGGCGGGATCCGCAGGTGTTCGGTAAGGTCGCGGTGCTCTTCGGTGGTCGCTCGGCCGAGCGCGCGGTGTCGCTGAAGAGTGGTCAGGCGGTTCTGACGGCGCTCGTCAACCTCGGTGTCGACGCGCATCCGCTGGACCCGGGCCCGGATATCCTCGAAAGGTTGCGGGCCGGGGGGTTCGCGCGCGCCTTCATCGTGCTCCATGGCCGTGGCGGGGAGGACGGTCAGATTCAGGGGGCGCTCGAGACCTTGGGTCTGCCTTACACGGGTTCAAGTGTGCTCGGATCGGCGCTCGGTATGGACAAGTACCGATGCAAACTCGCCTGGCAGGGGGCTGGTCTTCCCACTGCGGATTTTGTGTTGCTGCGCGCCGAGGGTGACTTGGATGCCGCCGCTGCCCTGGGTTTTCCGTTGATGGTCAAGCCGGTGCGAGAAGGCTCCAGCATCGGTATGGCCAAGGTCACCGACCCGGTGGCCCTCGCCGAGGCCTGGCGTGCGGCCGCCGAATACGATTCGCTGGTGATCGCCGAGCGCTGGATCGATGGAGCGGAGTACACCTGCGCGATCCTCGGGCGCGAGGCGCTCCCGATGATCCGCCTCGAAACGCCGCGCGCCTTCTATGACTACGAGGCCAAGTACTCGGCCGAGACGACACGTTACCTGTGCCCATGCGGCTTGGACCCCGATGTGGAGCAAGCCTTTCAGCGACTCGCGATGGATGCCTTCGAGGCGGTTGGAGCCAGCGGTTGGGGGCGTGTCGATCTGATGGTCGACGCCGCCGGACAGCCGTACCTGCTGGAGATCAATACCGTGCCGGGCATGACCGATCACAGTCTGGTGCCCATGGCGGCGCGCGCGCGCGCGATGAGCTTCGAAGACCTGGTCTGGGGCATCTTGATGACGAGTTTCGCGGATGACCAGTGCGATGTCGAATAGCGGCAGCGTTCCCATCACGCGCGGTCAGACGATCCTGCGCTGGGTCTTCGTCGTCGTTTTGATCGGTGTGATGGTGCAGGGCGTGGCCCTACTGCACCGCCTGGAGCCGAACCGGTTGCCGGTGCGCGTGATCGCGATCGATGGCGAGGTTCACCGTCACTCGTTGCCGGTGCTGCAGGAGACGGTCGCCGACCGGCTCGATGGAGGGCTCGTGATGGTCGACCTGCGCGGCATCAAGGCGGCCGTCGAGGACTTGCCCTGGGTGGCCGCTGTCAGCCTGCGCCGGGTCTGGCCCGAGCGTCTGGAGTTGACGGTGATCGAACACCGGCCGATCGCGCGTTGGGGTGACGACGGGCTGGTCACAGCAGACGGCGTGGTGTTCAGACCGGACCCGGCCACGATTCCGCCTGGCCTGCCGCGTTTAGCCGGCGACGAGCGCGCGGCGCCGCACGTGGTCGCCCGCTACCGCGAGTGGCGTGACCGATTGGCACCGCTGGGGTTGGTCGTCACGGCAGTGGAACAGGATGCGCGTGATGCGTGGCGTTTGCGTTTGCGGGATGGCGCCGAACTGGTGCTCGGTACCCGGTACCTCGACGAGCGGATCGCGCGCTTCATTCAGGCCTACCCGTCGCTGCGCCTCGTCGGGCATGCGCGGGTCGTGGATCTGCGTTACTCGAATGGTTTGGCCGTCCGATGGGCCGAGGGGTCGGGCACCAGCAGGCCCGCGGCGGTCTCGGTCGAGCATGGATACATCAAGGGTCGGAGTTGAGTCTGATGCCCAAAAAGAATGACAAGAACCTTCTGGTCGGCCTGGATATCGGCACCTCGAAGGTCGCTGCATTGGTTGGCGAACTGAAAGCGGACGACCAGATCGAGATCATCGGGGTGGGAACCCATCCATCCCGCGGCTTGAAGAGAGGGGTCGTCGTGGACATCGAGTCCACGTACCAGTCGATCCAGCGGGCCATCGAGGAGGCCGAGCTGATGGCGGGTTGCGAGATCCATTCGGTGCACGCCGGGATCGCCGGAAGTCACATCCGCAGCCTGAACTCTCACGGTATTACGGCGATCAAGGACCGCGAGGTTACCCAGGCCGATGTCGATCGCTGTATCGATGCGGCGCGGGCCGTTGCCATACCTGCGGATCAGAAGGTCCTGCACATCCTGCCGCAGGAATTCATCATCGATGATCAGGAAGGGATTCGCGAACCGATCGGCATGTGTGGTGTGCGGCTCGAGGCCCGCGTGCACCTGATCACAGGCGCCGTCAGTGCCGCGCAAAACATCGTCAAGTGTATTCGCCGCTGCGGTCTCGAGGTCGATGATCTGGTCCTGCAACAGTTGAGTTCGAGTTACTCGGTGTTGACGCAGGACGAAAAGGAACTCGGCGTGTGTCTCGTCGATATCGGTGGCGGAACGACCGATATGGCGGTGTTCACCAACGGCGCGATCCGTCATACCGCCGTGATCCCGATCGCCGGCGACCAGGTCACGAACGATATCGCTGTGGCATTGCGCACGCCGACCCAGTACGCCGAGGCGATCAAGGTCGAACATGCCCGGGCCTTGTCGCGGCTTGCCGAAGGTGGTGACTACATCGAGGTGCCGAGTATCGGCGAACGGCCCCCGCGGCGTTTGTCGCGCCAGACCCTGGCCGAGGTCGTCGAACCCCGCTACGAGGAGTTGTTGTCGCTGCTCCAGGGCGAACTGCGACGCAGCGGCTTCGAGGATCTGGTGGCCGGCGGCGTGGTGTTGACGGGCGGCAGTGCCAAGATGCTCGGCCTCGTCGAGTTGGCCGAGGAGGTCTTTGAAATGCCCGTGCGGCTCGGTGTGCCGCAGCATTACGTCGGGATGCAGGAGGTCGTCAGTGATCCACGCTTCGCGACCGGGGTGGGTCTGCTGATGTATGCCCGCCAGCACCGCTTCGTCCTTGGGTCGGAGATGGGGCCACCGGTGGGGCTCAGGGGGATCTGGGCACGGATGCGCAGTTGGTTTCAAGGGCATTTTTAGGTCGGTGTCGAGGTGCGGCGATCGTCCCGGTGGTGCGGACGATCGGGCGTGGTTGCTGATGCGGGGATCTTTGCCGGTGGTCCGGCAACGAAGCGAGTCAATGCGAGCAAAGCGAGGAACACGATTATGTTTGAGCTGATGGATACCCATAGTCAGAATGCAGTGATCAAGGTTGTCGGTGTCGGTGGTGGCGGTGGCAATGCGATCAATCACATGGTCGAGGCCTCGATCGACGGTGTGGATTTCATCTGCGCCAATACCGATGCCCAGGCCCTGCGCGGCTGCAATGTCAAGACCCTGCTGCAGCTCGGGGCCAGTATCACGAAGGGGCTCGGCGCCGGCGCCGATCCGGAGATCGGCAAGCAGGCCGCGATCGAGGATCGGGAGCGGATTCGTGATGCCCTGGATGGAGCCGATATGGTCTTCATCACCGCCGGGATGGGCGGCGGAACCGGAACCGGGGCGGCCCCGGTGGTCGCCGAGGTCGCGAAGGAGCTTGGTATTCTGACCGTAGCCGTCGTCACCAAGCCCTTTCCGTTCGAGGGTGGCCGGCGGCGCAAAGTCGCCGATGCCGGGATCCAGGATCTGGCATCCTATGTCGATTCCCTGATCGTGATTCCGAACGAAAAGCTTTTGGCTGTGCTCGGCAAGGAGGTCAGTCTGCTCAACGCCTTCAAGTCCGCGAACGACATCCTGCTCAATGCGACACAGGGCATCGCCGAGTTGATCACCCGCCCGGGCTTGATCAACGTCGACTTCGCCGATGTCAAGACCGTGATGGCGGAGATGGGGCAAGCCATGATGGGGATCGGCTCCGCGTCAGGTGAGGACCGTGCGAGATTGGCCGCCGAGGCAGCGATCAGCAGCCCGCTGCTCGAGGATATCGACCTGTCGGGTGCTCGGGGTATCCTCGTCAACATCACCGCAGGAACGAATCTGTCGATCGGCGAGTTCGACGAGGTGGGCAACACGGTCCGCGATTTCGCCGATGACGAGGCCAATGTCGTCGTCGGGACCGTCATCGACCCGTCGCTCGACGGGGAGTTGCGGGTCACCGTGGTCGCGACGGGTCTCGGGCGCGAGCGCGTCGCTTCGCGGCGGGCTCCGGCACAGGGGAATCGAACGATGCGCTTGGTATCGCGGGACGCTGGGGCCGGTACCGGTGCTGATTATCGTGACATGGATCGGCCGGCGGTATATCGGCGAGGCCAAATCGCCGGCGCTCATCGGGTCGCGGAGGCGAACGAGGATTCGGATCTCGATTATCTGGACATCCCCGCCTTCCTGCGCCGCCAGGCCGATTAACGGGGAATTCCCTCTAACTAGACTGCGAGGTTTTTCAGCCGATTTGCTTGCAATCGCTCTTCGTTCCTGATAAAAATGCGGGAAAACCCTAATGCGCGGCGACCTTCGCCGTTCGCAACCGGGGAGACGACCAAGCCGACCCGGGCAGAGCAGCCGTTTCTAGGGCTGCTCTGCCTCGCGTGGGGCTTGGTGAACAGTGTCGGTATACCGCGGTAGCGACGGGAGAGGAGCGCGATGATCAGGCAACGAACGCTGAAAAATGTGATTCGGGCAACCGGGGTTGGGTTGCACACCGGGGGCAAGGTCGACCTGACGTTGCGGCCGGCGCCTCCGGATACGGGTATCCTCTTTCGGCGTGTGGATCTGAACCCGCCGGCCTTGATCGCGGCCTGCCCGAAGAATGTCTGCGATACCCGTCTGTCAACGACGCTTGGCTGTGGCGCGGCCCGCATCTCGACTGTTGAACACATCCTGTCGGCGTTGGCCGGATTGGGCATCGATAATGCCTGCATCGATGTCAATGCGCCGGAGGTTCCGATCATGGATGGCAGTGCCGGACCCTTCGTATTCCTGGTCCAATCGGCTGGAATCGAGGAGCAGAACCGGCCGAAGCGCTTCGTCCGGATCAGGCGGCCGGTGCGCATCGAGGACGGCGATAAATATGCGGCCTTCGAGCCGCTGGACGGCTTTCGCGTCGATCTGTCGATCGACTTCGATCACCCGGTCTTCGCGTCGCGTGGGCAAAGCGCCTGTTTCGATTTTACGACCACCTCTTTCATCAAAGAGGTGAGCCGAGCCCGCACCTTCGGCTTCTTGCGCGACATCGAGGCGCTGCGGCAACAGAACCTGGCTCTCGGTGGGAGCCTGGACAATGCGGTGGTCGTCGATGATTACCGGATCCTGAACGAAGATGGCCTGCGCTATCATAACGAGTTCGTTCGTCACAAGGTCCTCGATGCGATCGGCGACCTGTACTTGCTCGGCCGTCCATTGATCGGGGCGTTCCGTGGTCACAAGTCGGGCCACGCACTGAACAACCAGCTTTTGCGATCCCTGCTCGCGGACCGTTCGGCCTGGGAGGAGGTCGTGTTCGACGAAGCGGCACGGGTGCCTGCGGCTTACCGGCCGCCTGTCCCGGTCGGCTGACTTCCCTCCGGCGACCTCGGTTCGTTTTCCAGCACTCGGTCCGCTGTCGGCGGAGGCTGAATCTCGGCCGAAGCGGCGAGACGGTGGAAGGCCGCCGCCAGACCGGGGTCGGTCATGCTTTGCGCCGCTGCGATGAGGTGGCCAGCTGCGTGCGAGGATAGCCGTCGGCGGCGAGGCTCTCGATGTGTCTCGCGCTCATTGTCCGCTTGCGGCCGCACGCGCACCTGGCAAGACTGGATATCGGGTTTCAAGGTGCCGACCGCGCGCACGATCTCGGGCGCCAGGAAACGCAAGGGCGTCGCCCAGACTGCCGAGTTCGTGTACAAGACGACCTTGTCGGGCTTGATCACGACACGTTGGCAATGCGCCCGGAGTGGTTGCGGCAGGACCTTCAGGACCTTTGTCAGGACCGCCTGATCGCGACGGGAAGCGTCCATTCCGGCCTCGATCGCGGCGTTGCTTTGCAGGAAGCCGAACACCTGACGCATCGTCATTTTGGCTCCATTCTTCAGGCTCTCGGTCCTGGGTTCGATCTGTCCGGGCGCTGTCTGGCTAGGTTGCATTCGTGCCGGCAGGGGGCGCGCCGCCGGGCCGTGAGCCCGTCCCCGTTGGCCCGTCGACGAACGCCCGCTGGCCATGTTCACGCCAGCCCAGTTTGGTGCTGGATGAGTCCGAATGATACCCTGAATAGACATTGAGGGTCGCTTATCACGCTGGAGCCCGGGGTTTCGGGGCAGCGTGGGGCTGTCTGCGTCGCGGTCGCGGTTGCGTCTCGTCGATGCAGAGCGGGTGGCCTCGGGCAACGGCAAGGGTACAGTGAAGATGCATTTGGTCAACGGGATGCGAGGGCAAGCCGCTGCTGCGTTCCTCGCGCTGCTGATCGTGTCCACCGTGTTCGGTGGTGTCGGGTACTGGCTCGGTCGAGCGGGGGGCGGCGTTGGCGGGTCGTTGGATGACGTGGCTGGTTTGGCCACCGCGCAGGTCAGGGCCCATCTGATGGAACAAGTGCTCGCGGCGGAACGCCGCGAGCTGCAATCCCACATCGACGCCATCGCAGGACGGGTCGGCGAGATGCAGGCAGACATCCTGCGGCTCAATGCCCTGGGTCAGCGTTTGGTCCAGATGGCCGGGTTGGCCCCGGACGAATTCGATTTCGTCAATCCTCCGTCGCTCGGCGGGATCGACCAGCCGGCGTCGGGAAAGACCAGGATTCAGGATTTGACGCGGTCTCTGCTCGAGATCGAGGACATGCTCGAGGATCGTCAGCGCAAGTTGGGGCTGCTCGAAGAATCGATCATGGAGCAGGATTTGATCGACTACGCATTGCCGGCCGGTTGGCCGGTGCGGAGCGGTTATATCTCGTCCTTGTACGGGTATCGCCATCATCCGATCCATCGCAAGCGGAGCTTTCACAGCGGCGTCGATTTTGCCAGCAAAGCCGGCGAGCCCGTCGTCGCGGTGGCCGATGGCGTCGTGGTCTTCGCTGGGACCCGTGGTGGCTACGGGCGGGTCGTCGATATTCGACATCTGGACGGCCTGGTCACGCGTTACGCGCACAACTCGCGAAACCTGGTCGAGGTCGGTCAACTCGTCGCGCGTGGCGACGTGATCGCCAAGGTCGGATCGTCCGGCGTCGCGACAGGGCCTCATGTCCACTTCGAAGTGCTCCGCGAGGGGCAGGCGATCGACCCGATGGAGTACCTCGAGCGATCGCCGCCGGCCGCGGTGGCGGCGATCGATCCCGATTCCCCCGGTTGATGTCGCAAGAGCCCGGGTATGGCGCGATTCGTGTTCATGGCAGGGATGCCCGCTTCGGCCTGAGCCTGTCGCCAGCGGAGCCTCGACGCACTTCCCCGCGATGATCCGGTCCCCGCGATGATCCGGGGATCGCCAGGGGCGATACGAGACTGCGGTGGGCACCGTTTTCGGTTATCCTCGCGCGAGTTTTTCCCAATCCAACGCATCAACGACGTATCGACGGATGGTCAAGACCCTTTTTCACAAAGTCTTCGGGAGTCGCAACGAGCGACTTGTCAAACGGCTGCTGAAGACGGTGGCCGGCATCAACGAGTTCGAACCGCAGCTCGAGCGGCTCTCCGATCAGGCCTTGCGGGCCAAGACCGAAGAGTTTCGGGCTCGTTTGGCCAAGGGCGCGGCGCTCGCCGAACTCCTGCCCGAGGCCTTCGCGGTCGTCCGCGAGGCGAGCCGACGTACGCTTGGCTTGCGCCACTTCGATGTGCAGATGGTCGGCGGCATGGTGCTCGACAGCGGCAAGATCGCCGAGATGCGCACCGGTGAGGGCAAGACCCTGGTCGCGACGCTCGCCGCCTATCTGAACGCCCTGCCTGGCAAAGGCGTCCATGTGGTGACGGTCAACGACTATCTGGCGCGGCGCGATGCGGTCTGGATGGGGCGCATCTATGATTTTCTGGGCCTCACGGTCGGCGTCATCAATAGTTCGAACCGTCAGAGTCCCGATGCCGGCTCGTATCTGTTCGACGCCGGGCACGAGCCGGACAACTCGGATGGCGAGGGCCATCGTCATCTGCGCCCGGTCAAGCGCCGCGAAGCCTACCAGGCCGATATCACCTACGGCACGAACAATGAATTCGGTTTCGACTACCTGCGCGACAACATGGCCTTCGCGGTCGAGGAGCGGGTACAGCGGGAGCCGAATTTCGCGATCATCGACGAGGTCGACTCGATCCTGATCGACGAGGCGCGCACGCCCTTGATCATCTCGGGACCGTCCGAAGGCAGTGTCGAACTCTATCAGCAAATCGATCAGATCATCCCGCACCTGAGCCGTCAGGCACCGATCACGAACGACGAAGGCAAGCCGGATTTCGGTCCGGGTGACTACTCGATCGACGAGAAGGCGCGCCAGGCCTACCTGAGCGAAGATGGCCATCAAAAGGTCGAGGAGAAGCTGACCGAGCTCGGACTCTTGGGCGAGGGCGAGAGCCTGTACGACCCGGCGAACATCGTGCTGATGCACCATGTCTACGCGGCGCTGCGGGCGCACGCGCTGTTTCAGAAGAACGTCGATTACATCGTCCGCGATGGCCAAATCATCATCGTCGACGAGTTCACCGGCCGCACGATGCCCGGCCGGCGCTGGTCGGAAGGCCTGCATCAGGCCGTCGAGGCCAAAGAACGGGTCGCGGTCCAGCCCGAATACCAGACGATGGCCTCGATCACCTTCCAGAACCTGTTTCGGCTCTACCCGAAACTCGCAGGCATGACCGGCACCGCGGACACCGAGGCCTTCGAATTCCAGCAGATCTACGGCCTCGAGGTGGTCGTGATCCCGACCAACGTGCCGATGATCCGCGACGATCGCGGCGACCTGATCTATCTGACGCAAAAGGAAAAGTACCAGGCAATCGTCGCCGATGCCAAAGACTGCGTCGCGCGCGGTCAGCCGGTGCTGATCGGCACCGCGTCGATCGAGGCCTCGGAACTGGTCGACAAGCTTCTCGATGAGGCACAGATCCCGCATCAGGTTCTGAACGCGAAGCAGCATGAGCGCGAGGCCGGGATCATCGCCCAGGCTGGTCGCCCCGGTGCCGTGACCATCGCGACCAACATGGCCGGTCGCGGGACCGATATCGTCCTCGGTGGTAGTCTCGACGCCGAACTCGATGATGCGGGCCCAGACGCCGACCACGACCGGATCCGCGCCGATTGGCAGCAGCGTCACCAGCAGGTGGTGGCCGCCGGCGGCTTGCATGTGATCGGCACCGAACGCCACGAGTCGCGCCGCATCGATAACCAGTTGCGCGGCCGTTCCGGACGTCAGGGTGATCCGGGCTCGAGCCGTTTCTATCTGTCGCTCGAGGACAATCTGATGCGGATCTTCGCATCGGAGAAGGTCTCGTCGTTGATGCAGAAGCTCGGCATGGCCGAGGGCGAATCGATCGAGCACCCGTGGGTCACCAAGGCGATCGAAAACGCCCAGCGCAAGGTCGAGGGACGCAACTTCGATCTGCGCAAGCAATTGCTCGAATACGACGATGTCGCCAACGACCAGCGCAAGGTCATCTATCAGCGGCGGCGCGAATTGATGGACGAGGGCGATGTCTCCGGGACCATCACCGCGATGCGCGAGGATGTGCTGAACCGTCTGATCGATCGCTACATCCCGCCGAACAGCCTCGACGAGCAATGGGACATCCCCGGTCTGACCGAGGCGCTGACCGAGACCTTCGGCGGCGACTGGCCGATTCAGCCGTGGCTCGACGACGAGGACGACCTGTACGAGGATACGCTTCGTCAGCGTATCGCCGACCGGTTGGCGGAGCAGTACAAGGAAAAGGAGCAGACCATCGGTGCGCAACGGATGCGTCAGGTCGAGAAAGGGGTCATGCTGCAAACGCTGGACACCCATTGGAAGGACCACCTGGCGGCGATGGATTACCTGCGTCAGGGGATTCACCTGCGGGGCTACGCGGCCAAGAACCCGAAGCAGGAATACAAGCGCGAGGCCTTCGCGATGTTCTCGGCGTTGCTCGAGACGATCAAGCAAGAGGTCACGACGACGCTGCTCAGGCTCCAGATTCAGGCACCGGAACAGATCGGGCAGCTGACCACGTCACCGACGCCGCCACAGAAGTTCCAGTTCACGCACGAGGAATTCCGCGGTCTCGAGCCCGAAGGCGGTGAACCACCGCCGGCCGCCCCGGCTAAGTCGGGTGCGTCGCCCGCGGGGGAACCAGCGGCGCAGCCGTTCATCCGCGAAGGACGCAAGGTCGGCCGCAACGAGCCCTGCCCTTGTGGCTCCGGCAAGAAGTACAAGCAATGCCACGGCAAGGTGGACTGACCCGCGTCGCCGCCCGACCCCCGACTGCGCTGGTAAAGCGTCGATGAGCGATTCGGCCCTCATGTTCGATCCGGTCCCTGGACTGCGGTTGGCGACGGCTGCGGCCGGCATCCGCTATACCCACCGCGACGATCTGGCGTTGTTCGAGTTCGTCGACGGGACCCAGTGTGCCGCGGTCTTCACGCGCAATGCCTTTCGCGCGGCGCCGGTGATGGTTGCCGAGCGTCACCTCGCGGCCCGTGCGCCGCGCTTTCTGCTGATCAATGCCGGTAACGCGAATGCCGGGACCGGTACCCGCGGTCTGGCCGATGCCGAGGCGGCCTGTGCCGCCTTGGCCGAGCTCGCCGGTGAGGATCCGCGCGCCGTCTTGCCGTTTTCGACCGGTGTCATCGGCGAGCCGCTGCCGGTCGCGCGGATCAGGGCAGCGCTGCCCGGGCTCCTGGCCGGACTCGACGAGCGGGCCTGGCCCGCCGCGGCACGGGCGATTCTGACAACCGACACCCGGGCGAAATTGGTCTCGCGTCGCTTCCAGGTCGCCGGACGGACCGCGGCGCTGACCGGGATCGCGAAGGGCTCCGGGATGATCCGCCCGGACATGGCGACGATGCTCGCCTTCCTCGCCACCGACGCGGCCGTGGAGCCGTCGCTGCTCCGGCGCTGTCTGGCCGAGGCCGTCGATCGGTCCTTCAATGCGATCACCGTCGATGGCGACACCTCGACCAATGATGCCTGCGTGCTGGCGGCGACCGGGCGGTTGGGCGGTCCGGCGATTGCCGACCCGGGAAGCGCCGACTACCGTGCGTTGGCCGATGCCGTGACCGAGGTCTGCGAAGCGTTGGCCGAGGCGATCATCCGCGATGGCGAAGGGGCGACCAAGCTGGTGACCCTGGTCATCGAGGAGGCGGCCGACCAGGACGAGGCGCGTCGCGTCGCCGATGCGATCGCCCACTCGCCGCTGGTCAAGACCGCGTTGTTCGCATCGGATCCGAACTGGGGTCGCATCCTCGCCGCGGTCGGCCGCGCCGGTCTGTCGGGGCTCGCGATCGCGGCGGTGCGCATCTGGCTCGGCGAGGTTCTGATCGTCACCGATGGCGGGCGGGCACCGGATTACACGGAGGAGGCTGGCCGGGCTGTGATGGCTGCTCCAGAGATCCTGATCCGGGTCGCATTGGGACGCGGTAGGGTCACCACGCGGGTGCTGACCTGCGATCTGTCCTACGATTACGTGCGCATCAACGCCGAATACCGTTCCTGACGGTGGTCCGGCGCCTGCGCTCGAGGCCATGTCCAAACCGGTGATCGAGGTCGTGGCCGGGGCCATCCGTGATGATCAGGGCCGGGTCCTGATCGCGCGCCGTCCCGACCACGCTCACCAGGGCGGGCTCTGGGAATTCCCGGGGGGCAAGCTCGAGCCCGGGGAGTCGCCGCTCACGGGCCTGCGCCGGGAGCTCGACGAGGAACTGGGGATCCAGGTCTTGGCGTCCCGGCCGCTGATCTGCATCCATCATGATTACGGCGATCGCGTCGTGCGCCTCGACGTCCATCGGGTCGAGCGCTACGCCGGTCGGCCGGTCGGCCGCGAGGGCCAGCCGCTGGCGTGGCAGCACCCCGATGACCTGGGCGCGCGTCGGTTCCCGGCCGCCGACCGCCCGGTGCTGACCGCGCTGCGTCTCCCAGATCGGCTGTTGATCACGGGTCCGGACCCGCTGGATCCGGTCGCCTTCGTCGCGCGGCTCGAGCGCGCCCTGGCGGGCGGGATCCGGTTGGTCCAATTGCGTGCGCCGGGTCTCGACGCGCGTGCCTACGCGGATCTCGCCGACGTTGCCTATCGCCGCTGCCGCGATCATGGCGCCACCTTGGTGCTGAACGCGCCGCCAGATCTCGCCGGGTCGCTGCCGGGCGATGGTCTGCACCTCTCGGCGCATTGGCTGCGGAAGGTGACCTCGCGTCCCGCGGCGCATCCTTGGGTCGGTGCCTCCTGTCACGGGCCGGACGAGCTCGCGCGAGCCGAGGCCCTGGACCTCGACTATGTGCTGCTCTCGCCGGTCAAACCGACCGCGACCCACCCGGGCGCGACGCCGCTCGGCTGGTCGGCCTTCGCGGCCTTGATCAAGCCTGTCAATCGCCCTGTCTATGCACTGGGTGGCCTCGGGCCAAACGACCTGGCGGCGGCCTGGCAGGCCGGCGCCCAGGGGATCGCCGCGATCCGCGGCCTGTGGTCGTTCGACTGATCCGAGCCGCGCGGTGCACTGGCGCGAATCCGCCAGCTTCTCGGGCAGACGCCCGAACACCTCGCCGACCTTCGGCCATTCCGCACACAGACCGCTTGGCCTCCGGGGCCGCGCGCGACGCCCCGAAAGGGCGGTCCTGCCGCTTCCTCCGGCGGTTCACCCGGACCCTGTTGGCCTGGCAGATGGAAATGTTTATTATCTGCGTTATCCTGATGATTCGAGTTTTGTGCGACCACTCTGGGATCTCGTCATGAAACCTCTTTCGGCCGTATTGGGCTCGCTTCTGCTCATCAGCGCCACCGCTCTCGCGCATACCCCGATCGTGGCCTGTTACGATCGGGGCGACGGCACGGTGCTGTGCGAAGGTGGGTTTTCCGATGGTTCCTCCGCCGCCGGTGTCCGGATGCTGGTCAGGGACAAAGGAGGTCGCGTGTTGATGGAGGCGTCGCTGAACGAACACAGCGAGTTCGTATTCGACCGGCCGCGCGGTCTGTTCAGCGTCCAGTTCGATGCCGGCGAGCGGCATCGCGTCGAGATCAGCGGCGACGACATCAACTGAAGCGTATGACGAGCGCCGAGACCGGCGACGCTGGATCCGAGCCGCGTGTCTCGGCCGCCGTCGCGCCCGCCGCGGTTGCTGTCGAGGGTTTGACGCACCGGTATGGCCCCCGGATCATCCACGAGGATCTCTCTTTCACGGTCGGGACCGGCCGCATCCTCGGACTTCTGGGCAAGAACGGGGTCGGCAAGACCACGCTGATCAAGATCCTGATGGGTTTTCTTGCCCCGAACGCCGGCCGGTGCCGCGTGCTCGGCGAGCCGTCGCACCGACTGAGCCCGGCGACGAAGCGGCGAATCGGTCTCGTCTTCGAAGGGCACCTCGCCTATGACTTCCTCTCCATCGCCGAGACCGAGCGTTTCTTTGCCGCCTGGTATCCCCGGTGGCGGCGGGATCTGTTCTACGATCTGGTCGATCGGCTCGACCTGCCACGCACCCATCGCGTCGGCCACCTGTCGGAGGGGCAGCGCAGCCAGGTCGTATTGGCCACGGTGATGGCACAGGATCCCGATTTGCTGATCCTCGACGACTACACGATGGGCCTCGACGCCGGTTATCGCCGCCTGTTTCTCGACTTCCTGGTCCACTTCGCTCGGGCCGACGGCAAGACCCTGTTGGTGACGAGTCATGTCGTGCAAGACATGGAGCGACTCGTTGATGATGTGCTCATCCTGCGCCGCGGTTCTCCGCCGCTCCAGACGACGCTCGATGACTTCCTGGGGCGTTTCCGGCGCTACCGCTTGCCCGCCGAGGCCGTGCCCGCCGCGCTGCCCCCATCGTGCGAGACGCTACACGCCCTGCAGCCTGAGGTCGACGGGTCCCTATCGGTTTTTGCCTTCGCCGAACCAGCAGCGGTTTCTGCGGCATTGGCTGGGCACGGCCTGAATGCCGGGATGCTGATCGAGACCCCGATGACGCTCGAGGACGCCTTCGTCGGCTATACGGGGACCTACTGAATGCGCGCGCTCCTGTTCAAGGAATGGATCAAGCTGCGGCCGTGGCTTGCGCTGCTCGTCGTCGGCCATCTGACCTTCGCCGTCTGGTTCTTTCTCTCGATGCGCCAGGAGTTTCGGGTCGAGCATGCGGAGATCATCTTCCATCAGGCGAGCCGGATCGGGCGCCTCTTTTACGACGATCTGCGCTATGTGCCGCTCGTGACCGGGGCGCTGCTCGGCGTCGCGCAGTTCCTGCCCGAAGTGAGCCGCGGACGGCTGCGGCTCGCGATGCATCTGCCCGTCCCGCTCGGCGCGCTGATGGCCGGCCATCTCGCGCTCGGGCTCGCGGCGCTGCTCGTGCTGTTGGCCTTCGATCTCGGTGCTCTGGCGGTCACGGTCGGGGTGTTCTTTCCCGCGCCCTTCGTCGCGAGCGCCGTGGCCACCGCGCTGCCCTGGATGCTGGCCGGCGTCGCCGCCTATCTCGGCGCGGCGCTGGTCCTGTTGGAGCCGGTTCGTTGGCGACAGGCACTGAATCTCGTCGTCGTCGGTGGGGTGATCTGGCTTTGCCATCTCTCGAATGCCTATGGCGCCTACGATCTGGCGCTGCCGGGCCTGGTTCTGCTGACGGTGCTGATCGCCCCAGCGGCCTTGTTGGCCGCTGCGCGCTTCCGCGACGGAGCCGTCTCGTGACCCGGGCGCTCGGCTGGCTGGCCATGGTCTTGCTGCTGACGGTGCTGTCGGCGATCGTGCTGCCGAGACTCTATGAGATGGCCTTCGCCCGCGACATCGCGCCGACCTATCTCTTCTTCAGTCCGGTTGCGAAGACCTTCATCTTCCGCGAGCACCGCGGCGACCACGACTTCAGCTATGCAAGCGCCGACGGCGAGACGTATGACCGGCGCGGCTTCGAGCAGTTGTTGCCCTTCATGTACCACCGGAACATGGAGCTTTGGGGCCTGCTGCCCGTCGAGATCGATGGTCAGCTCTTCGACCGCGATGCGATGCGCGACTCGCTCCAGGTGTTCGAGCTGAAGGCGCGCGAGATCACCGACCGCCGTCCCGATATCCCCGTCTACGCGCTGCTCGACGCCGCCCCTGGGCGGGCCGGCCTGAGCTTTCCCGAGGACGTGTTCCGCATGACCCGATCGCGGATCGAGTTCATCGACGTCGACGTCAACCGGCTCGACGAGCCGTTGACGGAGCGCTTCACGAGGGCCTTGCGCGAGGCGGGGTTCGTGTTTCCGGCGCGGCTCGTCGCTGGCCGGCAGACCATCCTCAAGCCCTTCGACGCCGGCGTATTCTTGGTGGACGCCGACGGGTCGGTCTTTCACCTGCGCCGCGAGGGCGACGCGCCGCGGGTGACCCGCACGCCGATCCCGCGCAACCTCGGCATCCGCCACATCAAGATCGTCGAGAACGCGCGGCCTGACCTCCTCGGACTGATCCTTGCCGACTCGGGCCGCCTGTTTCTGCTCACGATGCCGGACTATCAGCTCGTGGCGCTGCCGACCCAGGGCTATGATCCGGACCGGATGGACTATCGTCTCGTCGTGAATCCAGTCAACCCGACGGCGACCTTCGGCCACGCCATCGTGCATGGTGTGGCGATGACGCCCGATTTCGAACCGATCGCAGACTATGCGCGCGCCGCGCCAGACGCAACGACCACGCGCCAAGCTCGGATCGCCGGGGCCTTGTTCCCCTTCGTCCTCGCGCTCGACGACGAAGCCGGCCCCTATCTGCGTTGGCGGATCCTCTGGAACGGCTGGCCGGCGTTGATCGGCATCGCGTTGTCGCTCGCGGCCTTCGCACTCGTCAGCCGCCTGCGCGGTGCGTCACTGCGCGATGCGCTGCCGGGTGTGGTCATCGTCGCCGTGACGGGCGTGTTCGGCCTGATCGCGGTGTTGGCCAGCCCCTGGCTCCGGTCGCGGTGACAAGGCCGCTTTCCGATCGCCGGGGAACCCGCTGGGCCACGCGACGATAGGCCCTCCGCTCGAATCAGTGCCGGCCTTCGGTCGGTTGGCCGGGTGTCCCGGCGCTTGGCCGAGGCTCGGTATGGGACGGCCGGTCGCGCCCTTTGCGGTTGCACTTGTCCTGGTACATCGCCTGATCGGCTTGCCGGAGCGCCGCCTCGAGGCTTGCCGGACCCTCTGCGGTGGCGGCGCCGATCGACAGGGACACGGCCAGCATCGGATTGCGCCGGTTGTGGGCGACGAGCGTCGCACGCAAGCGCTGGACGATGGTCTCGGCTTCGCTCTGCCCAATACCATAGAGCAGGACCGCGAACTCGTCACCGCCGAGCCGGACTACCGCGTCCTCGGTCCGCACACCATGCTCGATCAGCCGGGCGGCCCTTTGGATCAGCAGGTCTCCCGTTTGGTGTCCTCGGGTGTCGTTTACCCGCTTCAGGTCGTCGAGGTCGGTGACCAGGATGGTGATCGGGAACTCATCCGATGTCGCGAGCCGCTCCATCTCCTGATTGAAGAAAAGGCGGTTGTACAGCCCCGTCAGTGCGTCGTGCAGGCTCAGGTGGCGGATCTGGTCATCAGCCGCGCGCTTGTCGCGCAGTCCCTGGATCATCTGATTGAAGGCGATCGAGAACTCGCCGAGAAAATCGACGCACTGATCGAGATCCCCGGCGGCGACCTGTTGGGTCTGCCAGGTCAGATGGCGCAGGCTGGCCTGCAGATGTTTCAGCGGATCGAGCAGGTGCTGCCGGGCCGGTGCCTCGTAGCTCAGATCGCCGTGCGCCAGCGTCACGGCAAACTGACGGAAGACCGCGAGCTGTTCGAGCAGGCGATCGAAGGCCTCGGCGAAGCCCTGCAATTCCGCGGACAGCCCGCTTGGGCTGATCGGATCCACGCCGCGCGCGTGTAACAGCCGGTCGATCCGAGCCGTTGCCGCGGCCAGGTACTGCCGGTCGGCGTCGTTCACTTGGCGGCCGGATGCGGATGCGGATCCGGAGCGACTTCGAAGCGGCAGGTGCGATCGCCGGTGGCCCAGCAGTCGACCTCCCTGGCGGAGAAGGACCTGCCGGTGAAGGCGTGAAACAGCCCGGCGATGAAGCCCTCGTCGTAATCGCAGACCGTCGTGCCGGTCACGGGCAGGCCAGAGCAGTCCAGATCCTCGGAAACGGTCAGCGTGAAGACCAGCCTGTCCAGATCGGCCTGTTCGACGCGCAGCACGCCGATGCCGAGGTCCTTGAGCTTGGCCTGCAATTGGGCGATAAAGGGATTGAGGGGCTGATCCCGATCGAGGACATTCAGGCAGAACTCCCTGCCCGCGATCCAGCCGGCCTCGCGTAACAGATCACCGGCCCGCTCAGCGCCGAAGTGCTGCGCCAATGTCTCGCGCATCGTGTACTGGGCCAGACGGTAAACGGCCACGGGGAGCTGCTGGCCCAGATTCGGACGCCCGAGCTCGATGTCGCCGAGGTCATGCCAATGGAAGCGATAGTTCTCACCGAAATGAGGGATCATGGCACCTTGTCTCACAGGCTTCGCATCCCGGTGGGACCGGTTCTCGATCGGGGCCGAGGCGTCCGGGGGCCAATCTGGCCCGTTCCGGTCTCACTGAGGATCGATGGGACGTCAACACGGAACGATCACGGTCGAATGATAACAAGAACCCTGGATAGGCGCTTGCGGCGGAGCGGCGGATCAGCCGTCTTCCCGATCCTGCTTGCGTTGGTGCTGATGATGGCTGCTTGGATCTGGTGGGCGGAGGGGCACCCGCACGCAGAAAGACGTCTCCGGGTCTTGGTGCAAGATCAGCTCGAGCATTGGTTTCCCGAGACGATGGCGCCGCTCGACGGCTGGCATGGACTCGTGCTCCGCGTTCCGGGTGTCGCCGAAGGCGACAGCGCCGCTCGGCCGAGGGTCCTGCTGGTGCATGGCCTCGATGAGCCCGGCGGCATTTGGGACGATCTCGTCTTCGTACTCGGCGCGGCCGACTTCGAGGTCTGGGAGCTGCGTTACCCCAATGACCAGGGGATCGACCGAAGCACCGACCTTCTCGCTGAGCTCTGGTCCGGCATGCCGGCGGACCGCCCGGTCGTTCTGGTCGGGCACAGTATGGGCGGGCTGGTCGTCCGCGACTTCGTGACGCGATGGCGACATCCGGTGGATGCCGCGGCCAAGGTCGAGGGCGCCAGCGTGCGAGCTGTCATCCTGGTCGGCACACCCAACCAGGGCTCCGAATGGGCTCGACTGCGCGTCTGGCTCGAGCTTCGCGATCACTTTGCGGCCGATTCGGAACGCCGTTTCTCGCTCTTCGCCGGGCTGCGCGATGGGACCGGCGCGGCCAAGGTCGATCTGCGTCCGGGCAGCGATTTCCTGCGGGATCTCAACGCGCGACCGTGGCCTGACTCGGTCCCGATCCGGCTTATCGGTGGTCTGTTGACCGAGCCTCCCGAAGCGATGACGGCGAGCCTTGAGGCGATCTCCACAGACATCGAAGCGGCCAAATTGACCGAAGCGCTCCACGACTGGTGGTCAAGCCTCGGCGAGGGCCTCGGGGATGGCGTTGTCCCTCTCGCCTCGCTCGAGATCCCCGGTGCCCCCAAACCGTTACTGGTCCGCGCGTCGCATCGCGGGATGCTCGCAAGACTTCGGCCTGGTGACCCGGAGCCGGTCGCGATCCCTCATATCGTCGCGACCCTGGAGAAGTGGGCCGACCCCTGATCTGGCCGCCCGCTTGGCTTTTGTTTCTCGGATGGATTCCGGTCCAATCCGGCTGTTCGGGCCGACACCCTGGCGAATCATCAGCCTGCCGCATCCACTCCGACCCAGGTCGAGAACGGGTCCCGTTCGGCTTGACTCGGACGCACCTGCCGCCGCGAGTGGTTGGTCTCGCATCAACCCCGCGGCGAGCCGGCCGAGCAGGAAGCGCTTCAGGGTTGCGATGCGCCCGGCACGAAATCAGTGGGACCCGTCTGAACGAGTTTTCGCCGTCGAAGGGGTTGGCCGTCGCGGGCGGACCGCGGTAGGGTAAAAAAACACGTAGGGCGTCTGTCTGGTCCACCGCCGATGCGATCGGCGCCAGCCAGCGAGCGCATGTCCCGCTCGGATGAACGGTATCTCGCTGCGGGCGCTCGCGCTTTCCCGCCTTCCTGACCATGCCGAGCGATTGGGTGAACCATTGAAGATCCTGATTCCGACCCTCCCTGTCCTGATCGGTGCCCTGTGGTTCGGGCAGGTGCCCCTCTCCAGCGCACAGTCGACACCCGATGCGGGGTCGCCGATGGACGCGCAGGTGACTGAGGCCGCGCAGCGGGTCGCCTTCGATCCGGCGGGGGTCGGCCTGCCCGGCTTCCTGGATCCGCGTTCGAGCGGCGACGATTTCAACCGCGCACTCGCGCTGATCGACGAGCGATTGGCCGAGCTCGAGACACCTCTGTCCGACTTGGATCAGGGTGAGTCGGAAAACTTCGACGACCCACGGATCGCGCGGCTCGAGGAACTGCATGCGGCCGTCCAGCGCGGATCGGTCGTGGCCGCGCGGATCCGCGCATTCGACGAATCCGTCGCGCTGTCCATAGCGGAGATTGCGAATGGTGCGCTGGTGGATGTCGACCCTCCTTTCAATCTGGCCCTGTTGGATCGATTGCACGCCGAGAAGCATCTGGCCGAGGTTGCCCACGAGGATAAGTCGCGGCTGCGTCGCCAAGCCGAGCGCCGCCTGGAGGCCATCGAGCCCGCTTATCTCGATGCGGACCGTGAACGACGACAGGCGCGCGACCGGCTGGCCCAGAGCGAGGAGCCGGGCGAGCGGGTCACCCTTGCTCGAGCGCTGGAACAGGCCCAGCTCGCGGTGCTGGTTGCGTTCGAGGCGCGTCAGACCGCGCAATATGGCGTCAGCTTGGCACAACGCGAAGAGTCCTTGGCGGCGGCCGTGGTGGCGCAGCTCGCGGCGACAATCGCACGGGTCGCGCCGGATGTCGTCTTTACCCGCGAGGAACTCGACGAACGCCTCGCCGAGGTGCAGGCGCGCGAGCAGGCGCTCCGAGCCCGCATTCAAGCCCTGATCGAGGCCGGGGACGCCGCTGAGCTGGCCTGGTTCGAGACCCGCCAGCGGTGGGAGTCGGCGACCGACGAGGCAATGCGCCTGCGCCTCGAGGCCGAGACCCGCGCGCGCGAGGCCGAGTTGACGGCCGCGCGCCAGGGTGTCGAGTACCTGCATCAGACGGTCGGGCTCGCCGGATCGGTGAGCCAGTTGCTCGAGCGCCGCCACGCTCTCTTTGTCGGTGCCGAGACGGAACAATGGTCGGTGTGGCTGCGCGAGGTCCAGGACCTGGTTGCACAGATCGATAGGGAGCAGTCCTTTGCGCAGACCGAACTCGACGCGCTGCGCATGACCCAACTCGGCCTCGAACGGCGATTGACGCTTCCGGATCTGGGCGAGGAGCTCCTCGCGGCGACCACGGCGCAGATTCGCGCGCTCGAGCAGCAGGAGCGCGACGCGCGCGAACGGCTGGCGGCATTGGACCAGACGCTGGCGCTGGCCGAGCCTGTTCGCAACCAGCTCCAGATCTCGGTGCGTGAGCGCTCGCTCGCGCAGCACTTTGCCGAGGCGCGCACTCAACTCGATGAACTGTGGGACCGAGAAGTGTTCGTTTTCCAGGATCACGGCATCGATACCCGGGATCTGGTCATGGGCCTTGTGGCCTTCGCGTTGGTGTTGATGCTCGTGTCATCGTTGCGCTTTGCGCTGCGGCGCGTGCTGTTGCCGAAGTTGACCAATGGGGCCGACCCGGAGCGGCGCACCTACCGCGCGGGCGTTCTGGCTCTGATCCGCAACACGCATCCAGTGTTCGTGCTGATCGTGGCCTTCTACGCCGCGATGAAGGTCTCCGGCCTGGTCCAGGGCCAGGTCCAGGTGTGGCTGTGGACGCTGCTGGTGATCGCCTTCTATCTCCAGCTCGGGATCTGGGCGACGGCGGCGCTGGTCGACTTCGTGCAGCGCCAACGCAGCCGCAAGGAGCGACTCGACCCGTCGGCCGTCACCGGCTACGGCTTGCTGCTCTTCTTCCTGCGCGTCGGCGTCTGGATCGTCGTCGCGGTCTCGGTGCTCGCGCATTTCAAGTATCCGATCGCGGGCCTGATCGGGGCGCTCGGTGTGGGCGGTATCGCGGTGGCCTTCGCGGTGCAGAACATCCTGTCGGACATCTTCCATTCGATGGCGATCATCCTCGATAAGCCGTTCAAGGTCGGCGACTTCGTCGTTGCCGGCGAGATCGCCGGCGTCATCGACAACATCGGTGTCAAGACGACCCGTATCCGCAGTCTGTCGGGCGAGATGGTGGTCATGTCCAACACCCAGTTGCTGGGCAGCACGATCCGCAATTTCAAACCCATGCGCGAGCGTCGGGTGGTGTTCAAACTCGGCGTGATCTACCAGACGTCGGCCGAGCAGCTCGAACGCCTGCCAAAGATGATCGAGGAGATCGTCCGCGCGCAACGGCTGACCCGCTTCGATCGCGCCCATTTCATGGCCTATGGGGATTTTGCGCTCGAGTTCGAGGTCGTCTATTACGTGATCGGGGCCGACTATGGCCTGTACATGGATATCCAGCAGGCCATCAACCTGGCCCTGTACCGGCGCTTCCAGCAGGAGGGCATCCAGTTCGCCTATCCCACCCAGGAGGTCATCGTGCGTCGCTCGCCCGTGCCCGTACCGGGGTGATGGGTCGCTGTCCCGCTTCGACGCCGACTGCATCGAGCGGGCTGACCAATTTCTGGTCGATCTGATCGGATGGCCTGATCCGCCCAGGGGTTGGCCTTTCGGTACAGGCGTTATCCACAGAAGTAATCACAGCGATTGGGGAGAAGTTTCGGCGCGGTAGGGGCCGGTGAATCAGCGGGTAGCGGTCCGCTCATTCGGCCCGCAGGGGTGTGGCGGGCGCCTGGTACAAGGCCCGCTCGGCTGGAAAGCGACAGGTGAAGGTGCTGCCCTGGCCGATCTCGCTAGCGATCAGGAGTCGGGCCTGGTGTCGGTTCAGCACATGTTTGACGATTGCAAGGCCGAGCCCCGTGCCGCCGGAGAGGCGAGAGCGCGCCTTGTCGACGCGGTAGAAACGCTCGGTCAGTCGTGGCAGGTGCTCCGGTTCGATGCCGTCGCCATCGTCGGAGACCGCGAAATAGGGACCCTCGGCGTCGACGCGCCAAACGATTCCGATGTGGCTTCCGGGCGGTGTATGTTTGATCGCATTGAATACCAGATTCGAGAAGGCGCTGCGTAATTCGATCTGGTGGCCGGCGATCAGGAGGTCCCGGTCGATATCCAGGGTGAATCGGTGGCGGCCTTCGCTCAGGGCCCGCGCCTCGTGCAACAGATGATCGAGTTCGGTCCCGACGTCGACCGGCTGCACGGCATCGGTCTGGTCCTCCATCTCCAGCCTCGACAGCGTTAGCAGGTCTTCGATGATCGAGCGCATCCGCTCGGATTGATTGCGCATCAGGTGCAAGGGCCGCCGATGGTTCTCCGGCGTTTGCGGCGAGTCGGCGAGGTTTTCGAGGAATCCGGCAATGACGGTCAACGGGGTCCGCAGCTCATGCGAGGCATTGGCGACGAAATCCCGCCGGATCATGTTCAGGTGGTAGATCTTCGTGATGTCGCGCGCAACGAGCAGGCGTTGCCGCTTGCGTTCGCCGAATGGGGTGATGCGCAGCGACAGCATGATCGCGCGGTTGTGTTTCGGCGCCATCTCCAATGGCTGCATGTACTCGCCGGCGTCGATGATGGCGCCGAGCTCCGGGCGATCCAGGACCTCGGTCAGTGCCCGTCCCTCATCACGCGGCCAGTGTACATCCATCAGCGGGGCGGCGGCCGGGTTGGCCCACTCGATACGCCGATGCTTGTCGAGGATCACCAGCGCATCCGGTACCGAGTTGGCGGCCTCGCGAAAACGCCGCCCGAACCGCACCTGGCGCTTTCGCCGTTTGCGCCGCCGTTGCTGGTACTGGGCAATCGTGCGGTAGATCTCGCCCCAGAGGCCGAGCGGAAACGGCGGGGCCAAGCGATGGTGCCGCTTGGTCAGAATGGCGAGGCGACCCACGTGATACAGATGCCAGCCGAGATACGGCAGCAGTATCACGGGCCAGACCCATAGCCAGTCGACGCCGATCAGGGCGAGCGCCAGGCCGGCGAATAGGCTGCCGCCAAACAGCGCGATCTCGAACTCGAGCGGTTCGATCAGGCCCATCACGGCGCGACGAGGCTGGGCGGCGCGCCGCTGGCGGCCGGATGAGGTTGGTCGAGGGGCCTGATCCTGATCGCTCATTTCTCGGAGAAGCGGTAGCCGACGCCGCGAACGGTCTGCAGTAATCGGTCATGGCCGGATGCCTCGAGGGCCTTGCGCAGGCGCCGGACGTGGACGTCGACGGTGCGTTCTTCGACATAGACCTGGTCGCCCCAGACCTGGTCGAGCAGTTGGGACCGACTGAAGGCACGATCGGCATGCGTCATGAAGAAGTGCAGGAGCCGATACTCGGTCGGTGCGATCTCGATCGGTTGGCCATTGGCGCTGACCCGGTGGCTGACATGATCGATCTTAAGCCCAGCGATCTCGACGTCGTCCTCGATATTGTCGGTTCGGGCGCGGCGCAGCACGGCGTTGATTCGGGCAACGAGTTCGCGCGGTGAGAAGGGCTTGGTCACGTAGTCGTCGGCCCCCGTGTCGAGCCCGCGAACCCGGTCCTCTTCCTCGCCGCGGGCACTGACCATGATCACCGGCAGATTGCGGGTCTTCGGATTCTGTTTGAGTTGCTGGGCCAGTTCGAGGCCCGAACGGCCGGGCAACATCCAGTCGAGCAGCAGCAGGTCGGCGCTGCCGGTTTTCAGGCGTTTGCGCGCCTCGTCGGCGTGGGCCGCCTCGATGACCTCGAAACCCGCCTCCTCCAGCGTGAAGCGAATCACCTCGCGAATGTCGGGTTCGTCGTCGACGATCAATATCCTGGTCATGGTGGGGCCACGGTGTTTCTATCGATGGATGGATGCCTTGCGCCGGGATTTTATTGCCAGCGGGTTACGATCCGGTTAAGGCGCACCGCAAGGCGGTCAAAGTACGGCAATCGGTTCCTGTTACTCTTGCTCTCGCGCACCGGTGACGAGTGGCCCTTGGAGGTCGAGGGACGGGTCCCGACGCCGGTTGGAAGGTCGCCGTGCGTTGCGTCCTGGCAGGCGAAAAAACCACGCAAGACTCCACCTAGGGTGGTCACTGAAGCCTCTTTGTGCATTTGGGTTGAGCAGGAGCCTGATGGCGATGTCTACTTTCGGTTTGCGGTTTCTCGGCGTTGGCAATGCGCAGGCGCCGGATCTCGGTTCGTCGTCGGCGGTCCTGGAGGTCGATGGTCGGCCCAGCTTGCTGGTCGATTGCGGTCCGGACACCATCGATACCTTCCTCGGGATCTACGCCGGCTTGCCATCCGCACTGTTCATCACGCACGCGCACATGGATCATATCGGCGGACTCGAGGGGCTTTTCTATCGAGTGGCCACCGCGGCGGCGGCGCTGAGGCCGCCCAAGGTCTATTGCCCGGTGCCTTTGCTCCAGGTGATGCAGAGTCGGTTGGCCGATTATCCGAATATCTTGGCCGAAGGCGGCAGCAATTTTTGGGATGCGTTTCAGCTGATCCCTGTGTCCGACCGGTTCTGGCACGAAAGTCTGCTCTTTAGCGTATTCCCGGTTCGTCATCACGAGTACCTGTCGGCATTCGGGTTAGCGTTGGCAGGGCGTTTTCTCTATACCGGCGACACGCGACCCATCCCGGAGGTGCTGAGCCGCTACGCGGCCCGGGGCGAACTCATCTTTCACGATTGCGCCAGTCGCGCGAATCCATCTCACACCGGTGTCGAAGATATCGCCCGCGAGTACCAGCCGGAGCAATGGCAACGCATGGTCCTCTATCATTACGAATCACCGGAGGCCGGTCAGGCGATCGAGGAGCGGGGTTACCGGATTGCGCGCCGTGGTGAACGTTACGACCTGCTCTGCCCGAGCCAATCGGCGCATCACATACCGGGGCTCTCGCTGTCGGAGATCCTCGATCCGGTCCCGTGACGGGGATATCATGAGCAGGTCGACTCGAAGGGGTTTGGAGGGGCGGATGGATCAGGCTGAAACCGAAAACCGGCGTTCGGTCTTTCGTGGCCGCGTCGTCGACGTCGGTGTCGAGACGGTCAGGCTGCCCAACGGCCAGTCGGTCTCGCTCGAGATCATTCGCCACCCCGGCGGTGCCGCCGTGGTCGCGCTCGATGGCGAACAGCGGGTCTGCCTATTGCGCCAGTATCGGCATGCCGCTGGCGGGTGGTTGTGGGAATTGCCGGCGGGGCAGATCGATCCAGGCGAACGACCGCGGGCAACAGCGCAGCGGGAATTGGCGGAGGAAGCGGGCCTGGTCGCCCGGGACTGGACCGAGCTCGGCCCGGTGCATAGCTCGCCCGGTGTCTTCACCGAGATCATCCACCTGTATCTGGCACGGGATCTGCGCGAGCTGCCGGTCGCGCATGGCGCTGATGAGGTGATCGAGGTTCATTGGTATCCGTTTGCCGAGGTGCTCGAATGGTGCGTCACGAGCGTGATCACCGACGCGAAGACCGCGATCGGCCTCATGCGCGCCGCGGCCAGGGTCGGGATCGGGTATCGTTGATCGGAGACACACATCCGAACGCCAGCGAGCGGCCCCGGTCATGTGAGTCAGAACAATGTGATGCTGGCGTAGCCGAGCGTGAAGCCGACGATCGTAGCCACGAGCACGTCGCTCGGGTAGTGCAAACCCAACACGATACGCGAGCTGGCCACCAGCAGTGTAAAGGGAACCAGCAGCAGGGCGAGATCCGGGTAGTAGTGCAACGCCACGGTCGTGAAGGCGACTGCGTGGAGCGTGTGACCCGATGGAAAGCTGTAACGATCCAACGGCGGGACGCCTGGCACGATCCCGGTGGCGTAATGGCACGGGCGCTCGCGCCGCGTGCTGCCTTTCAGCGATTTGTACAGGAGCAAGGCGACCAGGCCCGTTGCCAGCATGTGCAAGCCGGCGGTCAGACCATCACGGCCGCCGACGACGACCAGGATCGCGATCAAACTGTACCAGAAGACACCGTCGCCGAGACGGCTGATTATCGCGAAGGGTCGATGGACCCAGCGCCGTTGCATCGAACGGCTCCAAGCCGCCCGACACAGGGGTATCTCGATCTCATTGAGTTGTTGCAGCCACAGTCTCACGAGGGTTCTCCAATCCGCGCCGTTCGCGGATGACGTGCAGAAGCAGTTTCTCGATCCCGCGGATGACGCGATCCCAATCGAGGGTTTCGGCTGTGGCGCGGGCTTGTTGGCCGATCTTGCGCAGGCGGGTCGGATCGGCCGTCAGCGCGAGTGCCTCGGTGACGAAGGCCTGCGCGTCGCCGGTCGGCACCGTTACCCCGTTGCACCAAGGTTGGATATACCGATGGGCGGCGGCGTAGTCGAAAGCGACGACGGCCAAACCGCTGGCCATGGCCTCCGGAACCACGTTGCCGAAGGTCTCGGTGAGGCTCGGAAAGACGAACAGGTCGCCGCTGGCGTAATGTTCGGCCAGCTCCTCGCCGGTCTTTGGCCCGGTAAAGCAGAAATCGGGGAAGTCGCGTTGCAGCCGTTCCAGTTCCGGGCCGTCGCCGACCAGCACGAACCGCGTGCGCGGTGCGCGGGCCGCGATCGCGCGAAAACAGGTCAGGGCCAGGTCGAGGTTCTTCTCGGCGGCGAGACGACCGACATAGAGGGCAACGAGGCTGTCCTCGTGGCAACCCCAAGCGGCCCGCAATGGCCGGCGCCGGCGCGTCGGCGAGAAGAGGTGGGTGTCGACGCCGCGACCGAACAGATGCACGTTGGTGAAACCCTCTTGGGCGAGTTGCTCTCGAAGCTCCACCGTCGGGACCAGGGTCGCATCCGACCGGTTGTGGAAGTGCTTCAGCGTTTGGCCGATCTGTTGGGTCAGGAGTCCGAGCCCGTAGTGCCGGCTGTACTGACCGAACTGGGTGTGAAAACCGGTTACGGCCGGGATATCGAGCGCAATCGCGGCCTTCAGCGCCGCGTGTCCCAAGGGGCCCTGCGTCGCGATATAGACAGCGTCCGGTCGCGGCTGGTTCCAGATCCTGCGCAACCGCCAATAGACAGGTAAGCCGATGCGCAGTCCGCGATAACCGGGCAGTGGCACGCCTGGCACCAAGGTTTCGGTCGCGATCTCTCGTAGGCCGGAGGACGCCGTCCGATCCGGTCGTTGTCGGGGGCGGACCAGATGGACCAAGTGGCCGCGACGACCCAAGCCGACCACCAGGTGCCGCATCGTATTGGCGACACCGTTGATCTCGGGTGGATAGGTTTCGGTGACCACCGCGACGCGCAATGCCGACGATTGGCCGGATTCGTTCATTCGAGCACTGCCTTCTGGTGCGATATCGGACCGAGCGGGGGCGGGACAGCGGTAGGCCCGGAGGGTTGCGCGGGGCGTCTTGGGCGCGGCTTGACGGCGGCGTCGAGGCCCAGTGCCCAAGCGATGGCGGTGCGCGCTCGCTCGGCAACCTGTCGCCGGTCCACCTGGTCGGTTTCGATGGGTGGCAGAAAATGCACCGTAACCGAGAGCCCGGTGTGGCGCAGGACGCGCCCCAGGTGGGCGGCCAGCGACTCGTCGCCGATGAAGGGCGCGATCGGATCCGGGGCCGCCGGGGGGCCGTAGCGCAGCGCGACGGGCTGGACCAAGGTGCCCGATTCCTGGCCGATCGCGAATAGACGCGGATGGAAGCGCAGCAGTTCGGTGCCATCGCTGGTGGTCCCTTCCGGAAAGACGACGACCGGCCGGCCGGCCTGAATCTGCTCTTGGATCTGGGTCGTGATCCGTGCGGTCTCGTTCCCGCCGCGGGCGATGAACAGGGTCCCGGCGACCGCGGCCATCCAGCCGATGACCGGCCACTGCCGGACCTCGGCCTTCGATAAGAACCCGATCTCGCCCTGGGCGCCGAGGACCGGGACATCGAGCCATGAGATATGGTTGGCGACCAGCAGGGCGTTCGGTACCGGTTTCCCGGTGACATGGATGTCCAGATCGAGGGCCCGGCAGACGCGCTGGTGCCACCAACGGACGACGCGTGGTGTCCAGCGCGGGGGGCGGCCGACTCGATCCGCGAGGCGGATGGCGACGATCGCGACCAGGCCGCCGGCCATGGCCAGCAGCGCCCGCATGGCCCGCAGCAGTGTCCGATGCCCTGGGCTGCGCTTCACCGGCCACCCGTCCGTGCAAGAAAATGTCGTGAATAGGTCGGGTGCAATTCGTCGATGTTCAGCAGCATGAGCACGTCGGCGACGCCGAAGTCTGGATCGCGGCAGGGCTCGCCGCATGCCTTGGCGCCAAGCCGCGTGTAGGCGCGCAACAGCGTCGGCAGCGGCGCATCCAGCACCTCGTCGACGACCGTTGGCGTCATCAATGGAACGCGCGGCGTCACGCGTAGATGCGACGATGTCATCGCCTGACGCCGTAACCGATTCATGATGGCCGCCGCCTGAATGTCGCCGTCGCCAAGCGGCATGCTCGCGCACCCGAACAGGTAGTCGAAGCGATGCAGATTGATGTATCCCGCCAAGCCCGACCAGAGCACGGCGATCGCCGGGCCGTGGCGAAACTCCGGCGAGATGCAGGTCCGTCCGATCTCGAGCAATCGACCCGGTAGCGACGGGATCGGCCCCAGATCGAACTCGCTCTCCGAGTAATAGCGCCCGAGGCGCTGCGCGTTTTGGTCGGTCAGGATCCGTGTGCAGCCGACGACGCGCCCCGACCGGGCATCGCGGACCAACAGATGCTGGCAGAAAGGATCGAACTCGTCACGATCGAGGGCCTCGCCGTGGTCACGGAGCTTGGCCCCCAACTCTTCGCCGAACACCCGGTAGCGCAGGGCTTGGGCCTCGCGCACCTCGTCGTCGGTCGCCGCCAGTTCGACGAACAGGCGTTCGCCGCGCTTGACGGATAGCGCCGTTGCGAACCCGGCCATATCTCACCCTCGGTCAAGGCACATGTCGATGACCGATACTAACCGGACGGGGTTGCGGTTTGATGTTGGGTTGGTGACGACCCGATGACGGTGCTCGCCGGAGCGACGACGAAGGCGGGTCTCTACCGCGGGTGTTCCAGTCCTCCGCGAGGGCTCGTGGCGGTCGTCACGCCGTGGCGGTCAAACCTCGTCACGCAATGACAGGATTCGCCAACCGCGGGATTCGGCGCAGGCGCGCAGCCTTGGGTCCGGGTCGACGGCTACCGGATGGGTGACCCGTTCGAGGAGCGGCAGGTCATTGTGGGAATCACTGTAGAAGGTGCTGTCGGCAAGATCGTATCCGGTGTCCGTCATCCACTCCTCGAGTCGGCTTACCTTGCCTTCGCGGAACGCCGGCACCCCGGCCACTTCGCCGGTGAAGCGATCCTCGCGTCGTTCCGGCACGGTCGCGATCAGGTCGGAAATGCCGAAACGTTCGGCGATCGGGCCGGTGACGAACTCGTTGGTCGCGGTGATGATCAGCAATCGATCGCCACGCTGGCGATGGTGCTCGACCAGGGCCAACGCCCGAGGCAGGACGACCGGTTCGATCATCTCGCACAGGAACCGAGATCGCCACAGGAGCAAGTCGGGCAACGGGTGGTCGCGCAACGGGGCCAATGCGAAACCCAAGAAGGCGCGGATATCGAGGCGGCCCTCGCGGTAGTCGCGATAGAAGCGATCGTTCAGCTCTTCGTATTGGTCGCGATCGACGACCCCTTGGGCGATCAGATAACGGCCCCAAAGGTAGTCGGAGTCTCCAGCGATCAGTGTATTGTCTAGGTCGAAGATGGCCAGGGGCACGGGTTGGTTCCTCGTCGAGGGTCGGGTTTCGCCGCAATCGAGGTGGCCACTTGGGCCTTGATCACGACTGTGACGGCTGTACGAGTAGCTGCGCCTGATCGTCAGCGCGGATGCATGCGGAGGTTGTGGGCCAGGTCGTGCTGTCGCCATCCGTGTCCATCGGTGCCGGTCCGTGGCTGAGGTCAAAGGCCGATCGAGACCTTGCGGCCAGGCGGAAAAAATACTCGGAATCTGGTGGGCACGCAAAGGGCATGCCTCGCGAGTTGCCCCGTCTATAGAGATTATGGAAAAATGACGACGCTAATCAGCAGGGTGCGCGGCCTTGATCGATCCGGACGGTTTCAGACCCAATGTGGGCATCATCATCTGTAACGACCAGCGGCGCCTGTTCTGGGGGCGGCGGGTCGGTCAGAATGCGTGGCAGTTCCCGCAGGGCGGCATCCACGAGGACGAGGCCCCGATCGAGGCGATGTACCGGGAACTGGAGGAAGAGGTCGGCCTGCGACCCTGTCAGGTCGAGCTGCTCGGGTGCACGCGCCGCTGGTTGCGATACCGATTGCCGAAACGCTTCATACGCCGCCATTGCGGCCCGGTCTGCATCGGGCAGAAGCAAATCTGGTACATGTTGCGCGTCAATTGCGAGGAGCAGGCCTTCTGCCTCGACAGCAGTGAAAAGCCCGAGTTCGATGCATGGCGGTGGGTCAAGTATTGGCAACCGCTGCGCGAAGTGGTCTATTTCAAGCGCCAGGTCTATCTGAGGGCCCTCGAGGAGCTTGCGCCGCTGCTCTACCCGGAAGGTCCGCCCGTGCGCCAGGAGGTCTTGTCCGATCCTCCGCGTTGCTTGCATCAAGGGCGCCGATGAGGGTCGGCCCGCGTTGCGCGCATCTAGAAGCTCGGCGCCCGGTGCGATGTGTTCCCTCGGCGTGACGGGTCGCCTCTTGTCGCCGTCCGCCACCGAACGGCCAACAGAACGGGCCGTCGCTCCCTGTCTCTTTGATTCGAGAACCCAAGTCCTAATAGGCCATGCTTGAGCCACTGCGCCGCATCGTTCAGAAAGTCAATCAGGCCCCGGATCTGGAGCAGGCGCTGAGGGTCATCGTCCAGAGCGTCAAGCAGGTCGTTGGGGCTGACGTTTGCTCCGTTTACCTCACCGACTTCGATTCGCGCGAGCACGTCTTGCAGGCCACCGACGGCCTGGCAGCGGGGGCGGTCGGCCGCGTTCGCCTGCCGCTGCATCGCGGTCTGATCGGGCTGGTCTGCGAGCGGGCCGAACCCCTGAACCTCGACGATGCCCCCGCGCATCGGCGTTACCTGTTCATCAAGGAAACCGGAGAACAGGAATACCGCGGTTTTCTCGGCGCGCCGATCATCCAAAACCGCAAGGTCCTCGGCGTGCTCGTGTTGCGCCAGCGCGAGCAGCGCCGGTTCGGTGACGATGAGGTCAATTTCGTCGTCACCCTGGCCTCGCAACTCGCCGGTGCCATCACCTTCGCGCGGATCAGCGGTGAGCTGGCGCGATTGCAGGATCCGATGGCGTTGCCGAACCGGTACCTGCAAGGTCTGCCGGCCTCGCCGGGGATCGCGATCGGGATCGCGGTCGTGGTCTACCCGCTCGCGGATCTGGAGGCTGTGCCGGACAATCCCGCCGCCGAGCCGGAGGCGGAGGTCGAGCGCTTTTTGAGCGCCATCGCCGACGTGGCCGAAGAGCTGGAGCAGGTGGCCAGCCAGTTTGCCGGAACCCTGAGCCCCGAGGATCGGGCGTTGTTCGACGCCTGGCGGCTGATGCTCGAGAGCGACCTGCTTCTCGATGGGACCCTGGCCCGGATCCGGGCCGGAAACTGGGCGCCCGGCGCCCTGCGGGCCACGATCGCCGAACATGTGCAGGTGTTCGACCGCATGGAAGACGGCTATCTGCGCGAGCGCGGCACCGATGTCTGCGATCTCGGGCGGCGGATCCTGATGCACCTGCAGAAGATCAAGCCGCCGCCGATCGACTATCCGCCGTCGACGATTCTGGTCGGCGAAGAATTGAGTGCGATGCAGATCGCCGATGTTCCGCGCGAACGCCTCGCCGGCATCGTCTCGACGACCGGCTCGGGCTCTTCGCATGTCGCGATCCTCGCGCGCGGGATCGGCGTGCCGGCGGTCATGGGTGTCGGAGAGCTGCCGGTTGGGCGCATCGATGGACGCGAGGCCGTCGTCAATGGGTATCATGGCCGGATCTACGTCGCGCCAGGCGCCTCGGTCAAGGCCGAGTACCAGCGGCTGATCGAAGAGGATCGCGCCCTGAGCACGGAGCTCGAGAGTCTGCGCCATCTGCCCGCCGAGTCGACCGACGGCTTTCTGCTGCCGTTATACCTGAATACCGGGCTGGTCTCGGAGTCGCGGCCGATCGGTATCGAGGAGTCGGCCGGTGTCGGTCTCTACCGGACCGAGCTGCCGTTCCTCGTTCGGGACAGTTTTCCCGGCGAGGAGGTGCAGATGGCCAACTATCGGAAGGTTTTGACGACCTTCGCGCCGCGTCCGGTGACGATCCGAACGCTCGACATCGGCGGGGACAAGCCCTTGCCGTATTTCCCGGTCGTCGAGTCCAACCCGTTTCTCGGCTGGCGCGGGATTCGCGTCACGCTGGATCATCCGGAGATCTTCTTGACCCAGGTCCGGGCCATGCTGCAGGCCGCGATCGGCCTCGAGAATCTGCGGATCCTGTTGCCGATGATCGGCAGCGTCACCGAACTCGACGACGCGCTCCGCCTGATTCAGCGTGCCCACGACGAACTCCATGACGAGGGGCTGTCGGTCATGCGGCCGCCGGTGGGGATCATGATCGAGGTGCCGGCCGCTGTCTACCAGATCGAATCGCTGGCGCGGCGCGTCGATTTCCTGTCGGTCGGTACCAACGACCTGACGCAGTACCTGTTGGCCGTCGATCGCAACAACAGTCATGTCGCCGAGCTTTACGACGAGTTGCATCCAGCGGTGCTGCGCGCGCTGATGCAGGTGGTCAGCGGGGCGCGCAGCCAGGAGGTCGAGGTCAGTATCTGCGGGGAGATGGCCGGCGATCCGTTGGCGGTGGTTCTGTTGCTCGGAATGGGTGTGGACAGTCTCAGCATGAGTGGCGGGAGCCTGCCGCGCGTGAAGGCCGTGATCCGCAGCTTGAGTCGGGCGCGGGCGAGGGAATTGCTGAAGTGCGCGCTGCAATTCGAGGATGCCGCGGCGGTGCGGCGGCTCCTGATGAACACGATCGAGGAGCTCGGCCTCGGCGGTCTGGTGCGGCCCGGCCGCTGACGGACGGTCAGGCCCGGTTGGGGCGATACGGCTCGAAGAGGCGAACGACCTGAACCACGCCGGGGACATGGCGTACGCGTTCGATCACCGCCTGCTCCTCGTCGGGTGTAAGGAGTCCCATCAGATGGACGGTCCCCGATTCGGTGATGACCTTGACCCTGGTCAGGTCGAAATCGGGGCGATCGACGCTCGCCAGCGCAAGTCGGACGCGTGATGCGAGCAGCGCGTCCTCGCCCTGGCGTTGCAGCGTCGCGTTGGGGCCGATCGTGACCTGATCGACGACCTTGACCACGCCGGGCAACCGGCTGACCATGTCGGCGTAGCGATCGCGGATATCGCGGCGCGCCGCCTGGCCGGTGAGTAGGACGACCTGATTGTAGCTGGTGGCCATGATCCGGCTGTTTTGGGCGATCTCGGGCTCCTTGCGATGGCGGTCGCTGGCCATCAGCTCGATGCGCCGGTCCTCGACGACGACTCCGGCGGGGCGCCGGTCATGCAGCAACGAAGCACCGGCGACCGTACCGCCGACGAGCATCGGTCCGCAGCCTGACACGAGCCCGCCGATCGGCATGGTCAGGCCGAGCGCCAGGATCAAGGCCAAGCCGGGATACCGGCCGATCGTTGGTTGGGCATGGACTAGGTTATTCGACACGGAAGGCATCCTCGATCCAATCGATCTCGTTTGCGCGGCCGATCGCCAGGACATCGAAACGGCACGGTAGGTTCGTAGGGTATTGCAGCAGGTAACGCTTGGCGGCGCTGATCAGCCGTCGTTGTTTGCGCGTGTCGACCGATGCGACGGCCCCGCCGCAACGATCCGAGCGGCGAAAGCGCACCTCGATGAAGACGAGCACCCCCTTGTCCTGCATGATCAGGTCGATCTCGCCCATTCGGCAGCGGTAGTTCTGGTCCAGAAAGCGCAGGCCTCGGCCCTCGAGGAAACGTCGAGCGAGCCCTTCCTTTTCGGCCCCGACCGCCTGGGTGTCGGAAAGGGTACGACGCCCTCTCATCTGGAAGTAACGGCCCGCCTGGCCATCGTGATGCCTCGAAATCCTGGAGCCACAGCTTGATTCCTGATACCGGTAAACTATACGTGGTGGCGACGCCGATCGGCAATCTCGGTGATCTGAGTCCCCGTGCGCTCGATGTGTTGCGCGCTGTCGCGGCGGTCGCCGCCGAGGATACTCGCCACAGCCGGCAGTTGCTCGCGCACCATGGCGTGGCGACGACGCTGATCGCCTATCACGAACACAACGAACGCGAGGTTACCCCGCGTTTGATCGCCCGCCTGAAGGGCGGCGAGGATCTGGCACTGGTCAGCGACGCCGGCACGCCGCTGATCAGCGATCCCGGCTTCGTGTTGGTTCGCGAGGCGCACGCGCAAGGTATCCGGGTCGTGCCGATACCCGGTCCGAGTGCGGCGGTCACGGCCCTGTCGGCGGCTGGGTTACCGAGCGACCGGTTCCTGTTCGTCGGCTTTCCGCCGCGGACCTCGGCCAAATGCCGTGCCTGGCTTGCCGGGCTCAGCCGCGAACCCGGCACACTGATTCTGTACGAGACGGGGCCGCGGGTGGTCCGGACCCTCGAGGATCTGGCCGCTGTGCTCGGCGGGACGCGCCGCGCGGTCGTCGCCCGGGAGCTGACCAAACGCTTCGAGACGCTTCGATGCGGGACGCTTGTCGAGCTGGCCGGGTGGCTCGATGCGGATCCCGAGCAACGACTGGGCGAGTTGGTCATCCTGGTCGCGGGCGCGCCGGATCAGGATGACGCCACGGCCCACGAAGAGCGACTCCGGGTGTTGCGGATCCTCGCCGAGGCCCTGCCATTGAAGCAGGCCGCCAGCTTGGCGGCACGCATCACCGGCGGGCGGCGCAACGACCTGTATGCGATGGCACTTCGAGAACTCGGGCCAGGCGAAAGGCCCTGACCGGGCATCGCTCGACGGCCACCGACGTGCCGCTGCCCGGTTGGGGTCGGCTAGGGCTCGACCAGATGATCGAGAAGTCGGTCCAGCAGTGCGTTCGCTGCGGCGTAATCGGCCGGCGCCGCGGCACGGATCGCGGCCTCGGATTGGATCCAGCGGCCCGAACGCAAGTCCCCCCGGCAATGTTCGACCAAGGTCACGGCATCCTCCGGGGTCGTCTCCAGATGGCATTGGAGGCCGATCACGCGGCGTTCGACCTGGAACGCTTGGTGCTCGCAAGCGGAACTGCGCGCGAGGTGCGCGGCATTGGGGGGCAGATCGAAGGTCTCACCGTGCCAATGGAAGGCGTTGATCGTCGGTGGAAAGCGGAACGCCTGGTTGCGCCCGTCCTGGTCCGGCGGGAGCCCTTCGATCGGGTACCAGCCGATCTCGGCTTCGGGGTTCGCGTAAACCCGCGAACCCAGCGCGCTGGCGATCAGTTGTGCGCCGAGACAGACCCCGAGGACGGATGTGCCCTTGGCGACGGCTTCCCGCAAGAATGCCTTCTCGCCCCGCAACCACGGGTAGCGCGCCTCGTCGTTGACGCTCATCGGACCACCCATCGCAATCACGAGATCGATGCCGTCGAGCGGGGGCGGTTGTTGGCCGTCGAAGAACCGCGTGTAGCGCAGCTCCGCGCCGCGTGCCCGTAGCCAGGCTGCCATCGAACCGACACCCTCGAAGGGCACGTGCTGCAGAATCTGTACTCTCTTCACCCGCCGCCTCGTTGTGTCGTCGTCACCGCGCCAAGGCTACCACCGACCCGATGTCGAGGTGGCTGATTTGTTCGTGTCGCCCGCGCGTGCGGTCCCGTCCCGGCGAGCGGGGAAGCCGGATGTCGCTCGGCCCTCGTGGCCACCAGGTGGCGTCGAGGGAGCGCGAGGTGCCGCCACCGCCACCTTTCCTCGCTCGGCGAACTTGTGGTGGGGCCGGTGTGACGCCAACTCTCGGGCAACCGGGGGCGCGCGACCGGCCGAGTTGACCGCGTTGACACAGGCTGGCGTTTGTCTCCAGCCAGCCTGTGGGGCGAAGTGCGGCAACCCGATCGTGACCCCTTCATCAATGATCCATCCATTTTGCCGTGAGCCGTCAATGTTAGCTCGGGTCCTGTGCGCGGTCGCGTTGTGCCTGGTGTTGGTCAGTTGCGCGAGAGGCCTGGTCGGAGATCGCATCGTACCTGGCAGCGCGATCCCGGAAAGGTACGCTGCGAGCGCATCGAGATCGATTCAGGTCGATCTCGGAGACATCCGGTCGATAACCGGATGCCGCGTCGAATATCTGTCGTATCGGCCGTTGTCGGCCGCGGTCGACAGCGACCCGCTCGTCGTGCTGGCGCACGGCTTTCTGCGCAGCCATGAGCACATGGACGGCTTGGCACAGCGGATCGCGGCGGCTGGATACCGCACCGCTTCGGTGCGCTTCTGCAACTCTCGGATCTGGGCGGGACGGCACCGCGAGAATGGTCAGGACCTGGTGCGTGTCGCCGACGTGCTCGCAGCGCAGGAGGTCGTCTACGTCGGGTTCTCGGCTGGCGGTCTCTCCGCGCTGGTCGCAGGCCGTCAAGATCCACGCACCCGCGGCATCGTCGCGTTGGATCTGGTCGATCGCGATGGTCTTGGTTTCGCGGTGGCATCGGACCTCGAGCCACCGGTGGTCGGGTTGTTTGGCGATCCGTCGCCATGCAACGCCGAGAATAATGGTTTGGCCGTGCTGGAATCCCATCCCGGGGCCAGGGTCCAGCGGATACCCGGCGCGTCGCACTGCGACTTTGAAACGCCGTCCGATTGGCTCTGCCGGTTGGTATGTGGCAAGGATGTCGGCAGTGGGCAGCGCCGTCAGACCATCATCGCGGCGACCACGGACGCCGTGGCCGCGCTGCTGGCGCATCGAGGCGACTGAGCGACCGCGCCCTCGTCGATGGTCAGCGTGCCTGCCAGTAGAAGGAGTGGGCGGCGACGCCGGTAGCCGGAACTTGGATGCGTTTGGTCTGACTCTCGCCGCCGCGCTCCGCGGTGATTCGGTATTCCCCAGGAGCAAGGCGCGCATAGAAATAGGGGCCTTCCGAGGTGGCCTCGAGCAGCGTCAAGCCGGAGCCGTCCTCGATCTGGACGGGGATACCGGCAAGGAACTCGCCACTTCCAGCGACCGCGAACAGCAGGTGGACATTGTATTGCGCCTTCCGTTGTGCGAGTTCCTCGCGCTCCGATGCGCCGACGCCGCCGCTGATGTAAGGGATTGCCGGCATCGCGGCGCCTGCGGTGGGATCCGGGTAGTCGGGGGCCAGCGCCGTTTGCGGCTGTGCGTGGACCGGCAGTGCGAGAGACGCCGCCATCGCTAGTGCTATCAGGTACGTAAGTGACATGAATCGAGTCATGAAATCGCCTCCGTTGCATCATTGGCTTGAAGGGGTTGGTCGTAACGATGACCACCCTTCATCTTACGGTGGAAATCCAGCAAGACGTTTTCAAGTTACGGCCGGCGCGGCGGATGACAAGGGCGGGCGAACGCTTTACCCTTGCCGGCAGACGGATTCCATTTGCCAGAGTCGCCGGTCGGTCCAATCGCACACCAATCCGGATCGAGCGACCCTCATCAGCGGGAACCGATATGGACCAAGCCCAGCACCAGGTCCTTGTTCAGGCCCTGATCGATGACGCGGCGCGGCGCCTGAGCGAGGCGGGGGTCACGGAGGCCGGCCGGTTGGATGCAGAACGTCTTCCGGTCGACAGCCCGTTGTGGTGGGCCGCCGAAGCCTTGCTGCGCGAAACCAGGGCGGCATTAGACGAGGTGGTTTCGGTTCCCGACGCGAGTCGGCTCTGTCGGACCGATTCCACGCCTGGGCTCCCACACGATGACGTGATGTCGGTCAATCCTCCTCCCCGCACCGATTCAACGCGGTCGGAGTCGCTGCCAATGGATCATGACGAATCGCCCTCGACCCCGCCAGTCCTCGACTTGGATGCCGAGTCGGCGGGTGAGCCCCCAACGGCTCGTTCCAGACCGCACGGCGCCGAACAGGAGCCAGATGGCAGGCGCGGGTCGGAACCCGATTCGGTCGGAACCGAAAGCGACCGGCCACCGTCCCCAGCGACTGCGGCGCCCGAAGATGACGCCGAGTCGGTCCGGGATGGGGCGCCTTTGGCGTCCCCAAAGCTCGCCTTCGCGATCAGCGCGAATGCCCGGGTTGACGAGCCCTTCTCGGCTCGACTCATCGTCCGAGGCGGTGATCCGGATGCCACCGAGATCATCGAGTGTACGATCCCGGACGGGCTCGGACTGACCTATCGGGCCGCGGATCGCTCGGTTCATGGCACGCCGACCCGTTCCGGTGACTTCTCATTGACGGTTAGGTATCGCTTCCATGGTACGTCGGAGGATCGTCCCCAGATGACGGCCAACGTGCCGCTGACCGTCAATCCGGACCCACGGACCCTGTGGCAGGATCGCCCGTCGGATCGCAACGCACCCGGCTGGAAGCCGGATGCCGACGGCTGTTTGATCCCGGCGGGAGCGGGACGGCGTATCCTGGCTGCGAGCAAACGCGGCCGGTCACATGCGCATTTCGGTGGTTTTCGTGATGACGATTTTTGCGTTCGGGTCCGCGATGACAGTCCGTGGAGCCTGATCGCGGTGACCGATGGTGCCGGTAGCGCCGAGCAGGCGCGGACCGGGTCACGGATCGTGGCGAATGTCGCCGCCGATTTTGCGGCCGAGCGTTTGGCCGGAGAGCTGGGTGACGCCTTGACGCTGGCCGCGAAAGGCATACCGGAAGCCGACCCGGTCGCGACGCGGCAGATGCGGACCAAGGCCTACGAGGTCTTGGGCGGAGCGGCGCTGGCCGCCGTCAAAGCGATCGAAGAGACTGCCGATCGTCAGGGGTTGTCGCCGCGGGATTACGCGACGACGCTGCTCTTGGCCGCCCACCGCATGTTGGGCGATGAACACATCGTCATCACCTTCTGGGCCGGCGACGGCGCGATGGTGGTCTTGGAGGAGGCGGGTGCCACCCTGCTTGGGGAGCCCGACGGCGGTGCGTTCGCGGGTCAAACCCGGTTCCTGGATCGCTCGATCGTTGGTGATGCGAACGAGATCATGACCCGAATACACGTTCTGCGCGTCTCTGATCTGCTCGGTCTGTTAGTGATGACGGATGGCGTAAGCGACGCGCATTTCGCATCGGATCAGGCACTGGCCGAGAAGGCCGCGTGGGACGCCTTCTGGGGTCAGGTGCAACCGATCCTCGAGGCCGAGGACCCGGTCGCCGACCTGCTCCGGTGGCTCGATTTCTGGAGCCCCGGAAACCATGACGATCGGACGATCGCCATCTTCTGGTGAACGACACCATGGGCCAAGTCATCCGCCTCACCACCCTCGAAGGCCAACGGGTGGAGCTCGTCGACAAGATGATCGGCTCCGGGGCCATGAAGGACGTCTATTTCTCCCCGGATCGTTCGTATGTCGTGGCCCTGTTTCGCGACCCGCAGGACGCGCAGGCCCGGGAGCGCCTGATGATGATCGCCGGTTCGTATCGCGACGGCATCTTCGGTCAAGTGGGCGGCGACTACTGGAACGAGGTCTTCTGTTGGCCGACCGGGGTCGTCGAACACGAGGGAAAGGTCGGTGTCGTCGTGCCAGCCTATCGGAAGCCCTTCTTCTTCGAATTCGGCTCCAAGAACGACGACATGCTCGGGATCCGCGGCCGCGAAAAGGAGGGCAAATGGTTCGCGAGCGCCCACAACCAGTCACGCTTCCTCGATCAGCGTGAACGTGGCAACTGGCTGAACTATCTGCGCATCGGCATCCGCTTGGCGCGAGCGGCCCGGCGTCTGCACGCCGCTGGGCTGGCCCACAGCGATTTATCCTACAAGAATGCGCTGATCGATCCGCGCACCGGCGATGCCTGTCTGATCGACCTCGACGGGCTGGTCGTCCCGGGCAAATTCCCGCCCGACGTGGTCGGAACACCGGATTTCATCGCGCCCGAGGTCGTGATGACCAGTCATCTGGACCGGCATGATCCGGGACGCCACTTGCCCAGCATCGCGACCGATCGCCACGCGTTGGCCGTGCTGATCTACATGTACCTGCTCTACCGTCACCCGCTGCGCGGCGACAAGGTTCATGATCCGGATCCGCAACGCGACGAGGCGCTCGCGATGGGGGAGCGGGCGCTGTTCATCGAGCATCCGCTCGATCTATCCAATCGAATCCGTGCCGATCTGGCCCGGGACTCGGAATTGCCATGGAAGGATACCCGTAAGATTCCCTATCGGGTGACCGGGCCCTATCTGACCCCGTTGTTCGACCGGGCCTTCATAGATGGTCTGCACCAGCCTGGCGCGCGCCCCACCGCCGATGATTGGGAGCACGCCCTGGTCAAGACGGCGGATCTACTGCAACCCTGCGTGAATCCAACGTGCGACCAAGGCTGGTACGTCTTCGACAATACCTACTCGCCGGCCTGCCCCTTTTGCGGCACCCCCTTTGTCGGTAAGTTGCCGGTTCTGAATTTCTATTCGTCCCGGCGCGGCGGACAGTTCACCCTCGATGATCACCGCCTGATGGTGTACACGGACCAATCCCTGTTTCGGTGGCATGTTCGACG
This sequence comes from Thioalkalicoccus limnaeus, assembly GCF_041197575.1. NCBI lineage: Bacteria > Pseudomonadati > Pseudomonadota > Gammaproteobacteria > Chromatiales > Chromatiaceae > Thioalkalicoccus > Thioalkalicoccus limnaeus. The sequence goes on from NZ_JBDKXB010000004.1 coordinate 160,726, forward strand.
CAACCTGTCGCCGAACGAACGCCTCTCCGCGGAGGATCGCCGGCGGGTCGGTTATTTCGTGCTGCATAATCAGGTCTGGTGGTTCGTCAATGAGAGGTTGCCTGACTTGTTCGACCTCGACCGCAACAGCGCCATTCCGATCGGTGGTCGGGTGGCCCTGAAGGATGGGATACGCTTGCTTTTTTCCCGGGAACCGGACGGCCGGTTGGCAATCGTTCAGATGGTCGATGCCTGAACTCGGTTGGGAGGATAGCCGGTCACTCGGGCCAGGGCTCGGCGAGCGACGGGACGACCCCATCTCAGCGCCAACCGGGGTGGCTTCATCAGAAATAAGGAATACGGCGGGTGTCGGAGTCTCGTGCGCATCTGGGTGCTGGGTCCGGTTGCGAAGGTGCGGTCAAATGTAACGACAGGAGAACGCAAGATGGCGATCAATCTGGAAAAGGGTCAACGTATCTCGTTGGAGAAGAACGGTGCTGGTCTGTCGGATGTCTCGATGGGACTTGGATGGGGGCGGCGCAAGCGCAAAGGCCTGTTGCGCACGACCGAGGTCGATGTCGATCTGGACGCATCCTGCTTGTTGTTCGATGAGCAGCGCGAGCTCCAAGATCAGGTCTGGTTTCGGCAGTTGACGAGCCGGTGTGGCAGTATCCGGCATACGGGCGACGATCGAGCCGGCGGCGGGGGCGGCGAGAACGAACGGATCGACCTGCAACTCGACCAGGTGCCCGCGAACATCGTCGCGCTGGTCTTCACCGTCAACTCGTTCCTCAACGATTCCTTCTCCGGCATACCCAGCGCCTTCTGCCGGCTCGTCGACCGCCGCAGCGGAGAGGAGATCGCGCGTTACGATATCAGCCTCGATGGCGGCGACCACACGGGCCTGGTCGTCGCCGTGATTGACCGGCAGGAGGGTCAGTGGCGCATGCGGGCTGTTGGTGACAAGGGCTATGGCCGTACCTTCAAGGACATGATGCCGTTGATCTCGGCCAGTCTTCCTTGATGTCGCTGGCCGCCGGACGCTCAGGGGATTGCTGGGATCTCGTGCGCGCCGCTCGCTCGTTTTTCCGCCCGCCTCTCGGGTTGCGCCAGCAACGGTCGGCGCGTATCGAATGCAAGCGACGATCCCGCGCGATCCGGTACAGGGTTCTTCGACAATCGCCCAAATGTGAACCTTCGGTCAGGGTTCTGGTCAATGAGGCCGTCCATCCAAAGCTTTGCCGACTTGGGCTCTGGAGGCGGTTTGGCATCAATGTGAGCGAGATACGATAATGCTCGATCTTTTTCGCCAAAGATTCACTGACATGACGCGTGGTCTCAAAGAGGAAGTCGCGCGCGTGCGCAACCGCGATTTCCTCGAGGCCTGCGTCGCCGGTTGCGCCTTGGTCGCGAATGCGGACGGCGTGGTCAAGCCCGACGAAAAACAGAAGATGATGGGCTTCATGCAGACCTCGGAAGTTCTGTCCTTATACAATGCAAGCGAGGTCATCGCGCTTTTCAACAAGTACACCAGTCACTTCGAATTCGATTTCGGGATCGGCGAGGCCCAGGCCTTGAAAACCATCGGCAAGCTCGGCCGAAAGCCCGACGAGGCACGACTATTGGTGCGCGCCTGCTGCGTCATCGGTGCCGCCGACGGTCATTTCGACGACAAGGAGCGGGCCGTCGTCCGCCGCATGTGCCTGGAATTGGGACTGGATCCGAACGATTTCGGTCTCTAGGGCGGTCGGTCGGCCCCCCGCCGCCGGGTCGGATCAGGTCGCGGCCCGAAGGGTACGGCCTCGAGAAACCTGTCGATCGGTGGCTGCCCAGTACAGGGTGGTCGTCAACCTGCCGATCGGCGCAACGGGAGTGTCGTCACTCCAACAGCGATAGGAGACTCATCACCATGGGAGTATCACTTCAAAAGGGTGGTCGCGTATCACTTGATAAGGAGGCCCCCGGCCTGCGTGTCGTCCACGTCGGGCTCGGGTGGGATCCCCGCGTCACCGATGGCGCGGATTTCGACTTGGATGCGTCCGCTTTCCTGCTTGGCGCCAATGGCAAGGTCTCGTCGGATCAGGACTTCATTTTCTACAACAACCTGCAGTCGACGGATGGATCGGTGACCCACACGGGCGACAATCTGACCGGTGAGGGCGAAGGAGATGACGAAGTCATCATGGTCGACTTGCCGGCGGTCCCGCCGCAGGTCGAGAAGATCGCGTTCACGGTCACGATCCACGATGCCCCGGAGCGCCGCCAGAATTTCGGTCAGGTCGGCAACGCCTATATCCGCTTGGTCGATCAGAGCAACGGTGTCGAGATCGTGCGCTTCGACCTCGGTGAAGATTACTCTACCGAGACCGCAATGGTGTTCGCTGAGCTCTATCGCCATAGCGGTGAATGGCGGTTCAACGCGATCGGCCAGGGCTATGCCGGTGGCCTGCGAGCCATGTGTCAGCAGTACGGCGTCCGGGTCTAGCCCGGCCGCGCGTCTTCGCGTAGTCTTCGGTCCGCGCGGCGGCGACCCAGAAAGGTCGCCGCCCGCGGCGTTCCAGAATCTCTTTGTTGTCAACGCATCCGTTTTCGGAGATCACAAGTATGGCAGTCTCGCTGACCAAGGGCGGCAATGTCTCGTTGACGAAGGAAGCGCCTGGGCTCAGTCGCCTCCATTTCGGCCTCGGCTGGGATGCACGGAGCACCGATGGCGCACCATTCGATCTGGATGCCTCGGCACTGATTGTCGGTGACGACGGCAAGGCCCTGTCACCACAACACTTCGTTTTCTTCAATAACCTCAAGGATCCGGACGGGGCGGTCACCCACCAGGGGGACAACCTGACCGGCGAGGGGGAGGGCGACGACGAGGTAATCAAGGTCGATTTGGCCCGTGTGCCGGCCGCGGCGAAGAAGGTCGTCTTCGTGGCGACCATCTACGACGCGGACGCGCGCCGCCAGAACTTTGGTCAGGTCACCAATGCCTTCATCCGCGGCGTCAATGATGCCGATCAGAAGGAGATCGTCCGTTTCGACCTGTCCGAGGACTTCTCGCTCGAGACCGCTGTGATCTTCGGCGAACTCTATCGTCACGGCGACGAATGGAAGTTCAAGGCCGTCGGTCAAGGCTACGCCGGCGGTCTGGCGGCCGTCGCCCGCGATTTCGGCATCCAGTAGTAATCCGCCGCGGACCTATCGATCCAGCCCGGCGGCCAACCGCCGGGGCTGGCCCGAATCGTCTGCATGATCCCCGTGCCGGGCGCGAGTGCCTCCGGATTCCGTCATCGCCCGGAAGGCGATCCTTCGAACTTTCCTCGAGACCAACAGGAGTGGCCATGGCCAGCACACATCTCCAGCCCGGTGCCAACACCTCCCTATCGGGTGCCTCGACCCGGCCGTCACGCGTCACCTTGGCCGTCGGGTGGTCGCCGCCGAATGTAGCTGGACTGGAGATCGATGCCAGCGCCTTCCTGCTCGCGGCGGACGGCCAGGTTCGCAGCGATGACGACATGGTCTTCTACAACAATCCGAGAACCGGCGACGGTGCCGTGGCGTTGGCCTCGGCGTCGGCGAGCGAGCGACAGGCCTTCACGGTCGAGCTGAATCGTCTTCCGGCCGCGATCGACAAGGTGGCCTTCTGTGTCACGATCCATGATGGCGAGACGCGCCGTCAGACCTTCGGCTCGCTCCAATCCGCTTGGGTTCGGGCGCTCGATGCCGACACCGGTCAGGAGATTGCCCGGTTCGATGTGCCGCTCGCGGGTCGTTCCGAGGTCGCGATGGTCTTCTGCGAGATCTACCGCCGCCAGCAGGAGTGGAAACTACGCGCCGTCGGCCAGGGCTTCAACGGCGGTTTGGCGCCGCTGGCCGCACACTTCGGCGTGGTCGTGGCCAGCCCCGCGCCGCCGCCAGCTCCATCATCCGCGCCCAAGCCGCTCGCGGCACCGCCGCCACCCAAACCTGCCGCGGCGCCACCGCCGCCACCAGCGGCTCCACCACCGAAGCCGGTGCGCCTGGAGAAGATCACGCTCGAAAAACGCGCGCCGATCTCGCTCGAAAAAGGCGGGCGCGGCTTCGGAGAGATCGTGATCAATCTCAATTGGAACCAGAACCCGAGCGGTGGTGGTGGTGGCGGCTTCTTTGCACGCCTGATGGGACCCTCCGGCATCGACCTGGATCTCGGATGCCTTTACAAGCTCCGTACCGGCCAGGCCGGTGCCGTGCAGGCGCTCGGCAATGCGTTCGGAAGCCTCCAGCAACCGCCTTATGTCCAGTTGATGGGTGACGACCGGACCGGGGCCGATACCCAAGGGGAGTTTTTGCACATCAATGGTCGCCAGTGGGATGCACTGGACCGGGTGTTGATCTATGCCTTCATCTACCAGGGTGTGCCGAATTGGGCGGCGACCGATGCCGTCATCACCATTCGTACCCCCGATCAGCCGACGTTGGAGATCCGCCTCGACAGCCATCGCAACGATCAGAACATGTGTGCTCTCGCGCTGCTCGAAAACGACCGCGGCAACATCCGGGTCACCAAGCTGGTGGAGTATTACCGGGACCACCAAGTCATGGATCAGGCCCATGGTTTCGGGCTGCGCTGGGTTGCCGGTCGCAAGGACTGAGACCGAGCGAACGGGCACGAGGGCGGCTCGCCGCCGGCGGACGTTCGATCAACGCGGGTTTAGGGGCGGTAACTCGGGTCGCTGCAACCAGCTAGAGCGGTACGATCGCCAAAACCGGTTGACGAAGGAGATCTCCCGGCCCAGCTGGCCTTTCCAGCGGGGAAGGTCGAGTTCCTGTCCGGCATAGATCGCCCCGTCGAGTTGCCGTTCCAGGATTTCGATGCGCTCCCGGTTCGCAGCAGGATAAGAGCGCAGCACCTGCTCGGTCAGTCGGCCGGTCGACGCGCCGAGCGCGGGTCCGTGCCAGCTTGCCCGCTGCTGGAAGCGCGTGAGCCATTCCGCTGGTGTCGTCGCCCGGTTCGCGAACCGGATTCTCCGGCGCAGCCGCGTCGCGGGCGGCAATGCCCGAAGGAGCCGATCCAGAACCCACCGCGCCTGGCGGCGCGGGATGAGCACACGCGACCGGTCACGGAAGAAGGCGGAAGCAGCGACGAAGGGTGACGGCGTAGCGCGCGGGTGGCGCCGTCGCGACGAGGCCAATTGGCGCAACCCGACCCCCACCCAATAGCCGATCAGCAGCAAAGTCAAGACGATCAAGGGCAGCCACAGTGGATCCCAGATGCGCCAATCGGCGCTTGGTCGAGACAGATTGAAGCCGCTCGCAGCAGCGGGGCCGAGGGTTTGGATCGGCAAGGCTGCGACCTCCCGGGCGCCCGTTTCGGTGTTCCACCAAGCGACTCGAAGTTCTGGCAGACGCAGGTGTCGGCCGGCTTCCGGAACCAAGGTGTAATACTCGGTCCGCTGTCCTACCAGGCGGCCGTCCGACGACAGGTGGGCCGCGGCTGAGGTGCGCTCGCGGTACAGCCGCAAGTCGCTCGCGCGGAGCTGCGTTTCGAGACTCGGCAGTTGATCGCCGGTCGCGCCGACCGCCTCGAGCTGCAACGCGAGCCGGACGGGCCGCCCCGGTTCGATCCGGTCCCGATCATCGAGATCGGCCTTCAGCGTGAGTCCTTGCAGCGGGAGCCAGGGCGTGACGCCGGGCTCGGCCGGCTGGACCTGCAGGTGAACCGGCTGACTGATGGCCTCGTAGCGGGGCCCATCCTGGCCGTGGGGCCTGATTTCGCGACCACTCACGACGATCGGTGGAACCTCGAGGTGACCGGCGCGCAGCGGCCGCAGGATGTAGACGTATTCATTGACGATCTCGCTGCGGCCCTGGCTGACCCTCGGATAGGTCGTGGGTCCGGCCAGCCGTTGCCAGAGCGCGTCGTCGGTCGCGAGTGCCTCGGGATTCGCGGTGGCCAGGTTCGCATCGCTGACGAGACGCACGCGAACCAGGACATTCTCGAGTTGATAGGGACGGCTTTCGGTCACCTCGAGCTCGATCCTCGGTGCCCGCTCCGTTCTCGCAGGCGCAGCCGGTGCTTGCGGGCGCGGAGCTGGCATCAGGCCGGGTGGCGGCATCGGCCGCAGGCCAGGTCCGGGGGGCCAACCGGGATAGCCATATCCGAAGCCCGGGTGAGTGGGGTAGCCCGGGTATTGGCTGCGGGTCTGGTCCGGCGGGAGGGGACGGTATGCCCAGTTCCGGGGTGGCTCGGTACCGGCCGCGGATGCCGCGACGCAGGGGCCTTGCACCGCGAGTGACACTAGCAACAGCGACAGGAAGACGGCGGCGAGGATCGGTCTGATCCGTCGCGAGCGGCGGCCATCCGTGCGCGAACTCACCAGGGTCGGCTCTCGTGCACGGGGCCTTCGACCTGCTGAAGGCGCAACTCCTCGAGCCGGAACTGGTTGCGCAGCAGTTCGGCCGGGTCGCCGCCAACGAGATCGAGCCGTTCTTCGAGGATCATGATCTCGAGCGGGGTCAGGTCTGGACCGATCGTCGGGTCACCGGCGAGCGCACTGGCCGGGTCGTCGGCTTCGCGGCCTTCGCGCGGCTGATCGCCGAGCGCCTCATCCGGATCCAGCGCTTCGGTCGGCCCGCCTGCGGCGGCATCGTCCGGTAACTCGGTCGGGGCGTCGGCGGAACGATGGTCCGCATCGGCCCCGGTAGCGCTGTCGTCGTGAAGCTCGCCCTCTACATCCGGTGAGGCGCCGGGTCTCGGCGTATCCTCGTCCCGTGCGCCGTGCGTGTCCTCGGGACCTTCATCGATCGGCTCAGACGTCATCTCTTCGGAATCCTCGCTGTCGGCCGCGGCACCCTGCTTTGGCTCACGCGTGTCGTCGGCATCGGCGCCGGCGTCATCGACGACCTCTTCGCGCGGTTCCCGATCGAGCCCATCCTCAGGCTCGACCCCGCGGTCGTCATCGCGCCCCTCATCGGCATCGGCGGCTTCCTGTTCGGCATCGCGGCTCCGGGTCTGATCCTCGTCGGTCTCTCGATCCTCGCTCTGCGTCCGATCGTCGTCGGTGTCCTGATCTCCGTTCTGCGTTTGATCGTCCTCGGTCCCTCGATCCCCGCTCTGGGTCTGGTCGTCCTGGGTCGCCTGATCGCCGTCCTGGGTCTGATCGTCCTCGGCCTCTTGGTCGCCGCTCTGGGTCTGGTCGTCCTGGGTCTCCTGATCGCCGTCTTGGGTCTGATCATCCTCGGCCTCTTGGTCGCCGCTCTGGGTCTGGTCGTCCTGGGTCTCCTGATCGCCGTCCTGGGTCCGATCGTCCTCGGTCTCTTGGTCGCCGCTCTGCGTTTGATCGTCCTCGCTCGCTTGATCGTCGTCGGTCTCCTGATCCTCCCCGGGCTGCATCTGGTCGGGATCCTGCTCTTCATCGCCGGCTTGCGGCTCCTGTCGATCGGAGGCTTCCGGTTCGGCGGGGTCTTGGTCGGCCGGCTCCTCGTCCGGATAGCCGAGCATGGCCCGGGCCAGACTCAGATTGTGGTGGGCGTCGTCATGGGTCGGATCCAGTCGCAGGACCTCTTCATAGGCGTCGATCGCGCCAACGAAGTCACCGAGCTGGAAGCGGGAGTTGCCGAGGTTGTAGCGGGCCTCCTCGTGAACCGCCGGACGCTCGACCTGCTCGAATGCCCGCGCGGCTTCCTCGAAGCGCCCGGCGCGGTACAGGGCCACGCCACGGCGGAAGTCATCGGCGAAGCCAGCGGCGGCTTCATCATAGTCACCATCGCGAAAAGCGGCGAACGCCTCCTGCTCGCGGTTCTGGAACCACCCGGCGTTGGCTGTCGTGGTCAGGACCAGGGCGAGCACCACGACGATCAAGGGTCTCGTCCGGATCATTCGCGGGTCCTCCGCTGGCGCGGTGGCCATGGCAAGAACCGGAAAAGTAACAGGGTCATGACCAGTAGGACCGGGACATAGTAGCGCTCGTTCCAAATCAGGGCACGGTCATCGGAGATCCGGGTGGCGCTAGGGCTTGCGGTCGCGGCCTTGAGGATCGCGCGCGTGTCCTCGTCACCCCGACTGGCCTGACGGTAGACGCCACCTCCGGCCGTGCTCAGGTCGCGCATCAGCGCCTCGTTGAGGACCGACCTTACCGGTTGTCCACGATGATCGATCACCGAGCCGCCCTGCGGTCCGGGAACCCGTCCGCCGTCGGCGGTACCGACGCCGAGGGCATGCACACGGATCCCGCGAGCGGCTAATTCGGCGACGCGCTCGGCGAGTCCCGGCTCGTCGAAGTCGCCATCGGAGATCAGAAGGATCGCGCGACTTGCCTCGTCCGGCAGGCTCGCGAGCAGGCGTTCGGCCCGGTCCAGCGCCGGAAGCAACCGCGTTCCCTGCAGGCGCACCATGTCCGTCGTCAGCACCGGCAGGCTCGCGCGGATCACGGCGGTATCGTCGCTGACCGGCGAGATCAGGTGCGGAACCGAGGCGAAGGCGATCAGCCCAAGACGGAGATCCTGACCCAGCCTCAGCAGGTCCTCGATCTCGTGGCGCGCCCGAATCAGTCGATTCGGGGCGACATCCTCGACGAGCATCGATCGGGAGATGTCCAGCAGGATCAACAGGTGGCGGCCGGGGTCGCGCAGCGGGCGGTCTTCGTAATCCCAACGCGGCCCGGCCATCGCCGCGACCAGCAGCGTCCAAAGCAGTGACCAGTACAGGAAGCGGCCCCAGCGTTCGCGCGCCTTTGGTTCGCGGGTGCCTGTCAGGTGCGGCATCAGATGCGGGTCGGCGTACCGGTGGATGGGGCCGCGGGCCGCGCGCGCGGCACTGCGCCAGAGCCACCAGGCGACCGGGATCAGCGTCAGGAGCAGCCAGAACCAGAGGGGTTGCGCGAAATGGAAGCCGCCCTCAGGCATTGGCTGGGCTCCGTAAGACGCGTCGTCGCCCGCCGGGGAAGAGGCCCAGCACCAACAGGATCAGCAGCGCGACCCCGAGCGGCCAGCGGTATAGCGGGCGCGGTAACAGCACGGTGCGGGCCTCGGCCTGGGTCTTTTCCAGCCGGTCGATCTCCCGCGAGATCGCTTCGAGTCCGGCGGTATCGGTCGCGCGAAAGTAGGCCCCTCCCGTGGTCTCGACGATCCGTTTCAGCACCGTCTCGTCCATGGCTAGATCGTCGCGGTAACGCAGCCGGCCCCCCTCGATGATCGGGATCTGCTCGGCCACGGTGCCGACCCCGATCACGTAGACCCGGACACCTTCGTGTTGGGCCAACGAGGCGGCTTCCCCGGGCGAAAACTGTCCGGCATTGTTGTCACCATCGGCGATCACGATCATGACGCGCGAGCCCTCGGGGCGGTCGCGCAAGGCGCGAACGCCCAACGCGATCCCATCGCCGAGCGCGGTCGCGGGTCCTGCGATGCTCGGTTCGATGCCGTCGAGGATCAGGCGCACCGCCGCACGATCAAGACTGAGCGGTGACAGCAAGAAGGCCTGCGTGCCGAAAACGATCAGGCCGATCCGGTCGCCCTCGCGTTGCTCGATGAAGCGACCCATCACGCCCTTGACGACGGCCATCCGTGTCACTTGGCGCTCGTCGATCGAGAAATCGATCGCATTCATCGAGTGCGATGCATCGACTGAGAGCATCAGATCGTAGCCCGGGCGGCTGACCTCGGTGTGAGACTCGAGCCACTGTGGCCGCATCAGGACCAAAACCAAGGCCAACCACAGCAAGCCCAACAGCACCGGATAGAGGCGACTGGCGAGTGGCCGACCGGGTGTGCGTGCCTGGTAGGTGCGACTGAGATCGGCCAAACGTGGGTGGCGCAGCGTCACGCGCTGCTCCTCGAGGGGTGCCGGCGGCGGGGTGGCCGGGCTCACGGCGCGGAAGCGGCGCGATGCGATCCGCAGCAACCAGGGCAAGGGCGCGAGCACGGCCGCCCATGGCCAGTGGAACTCAAACATCGGCGGTCTCTCGGCCGCCCGATCGGTCCGAGCCCCCCCTCGCCGGCGCGCCGAGCCAAGCCTCGGTCGCGTCGATCAGGGTCGTTAGGATCGTCCGGGTTGTGGCCTCGAGCTCGGCCTCCGGCGGTGCATAGGGGGCCTCGAGCAAGACAGTGCCGTGATGGGTCCAGTCGAAGCCCCGCGGGTCGTTCGCGGCGAGCCAGAGCAGCCAGCGATGGCCAGTCAAACCGGCACAGGCAGCCCGTCCGAGTCTCGCCATCGCGATCCGCCGCAGCAATTCGGAGAGCTCGCCGGCGGTGTCCTTCGCGGGCTGCCCGGGCGCCCGTCGCCTCAGATCGGAGAGAGCGCGCGCTGCGGCCCGCCGCCAGTCGCCGATCGTCAGGCCCCGCCAGGACCAACGCTGGGACATGAGGACGCGCCGCCGCATCAGCCAGCGCAGCACCAGGAAGCCCAGGATCGCCGTCGCGGCGAGCCACCACCAGCCGGGACCAGGGGGCCACCAGGGGACGCCATCGAAGACGTGGATGTCGCGCAATTGGTCGGCGTTCGGGATCAGCGGCGGATCCATTCAGAAGGCCCTCGACCGGGCTCGCTGTTCGAGTTCCCGGAGTAACGACAGGTGGATCTCCTGGTCGGTTCGGATCGGCAACACCATGATCCGCAGCCGGCGGGCCATCGCCATGAGTTGGCAGCGGCGGGCCGTCCAGAGATCCAGATAGAGCTGGCGTGCGCGTGGGTCATCGGTGTCGACCTCGAGCAGTTGGCCGTCAGCACCGGTGAAGTTCACGACGCCCATCGCCGGAATCGACCAATCGGCGGGATCATCGACCGGCAGCAGGACGACCGAATGCCGATGAATCAGGTTGCCGAGCGGACGTTCCAGGTCGATCAGATCACGATTGAGGTCGGCAAACACGAACAGTAGCGAGCCGGTCGGGAGGCCACGGCTCGCCCGTTTCAGCGCACCAGGTAACTCGACGTGGATAGCCGGTGCCGACGGCGCCGATTCCTCGCTCAGGGTGCGCAGCAATTGCCACAAGGCGCGGCGCCCGCGGGCCGGTCGCAGGTGCCGCAGGCCGGCGGCCGCACCGCCGAAAACCAGACCGCCGACCCGGTCATTGAGGCGACTGGCTGCCCAGCCGATCAGGGCCGCCGCCCGTGCGGCCTGCACCGACTTGAAGGTGCCGCGGGTACCGAAATCCATCTGCGGTCCTTTGTCGACGCACAGCAGGACGCTGCGCTCCCGTTCCTCGCGAAAGATCTTCATGTGCGGCTCGTCGGTCCGCGCCGTGACCTTCCAATCCATGTAACGAATGTCGTCGCCCTCGCGGTATTCCCGCACCTCTTCGAAATTGATACCGGCCCCGCGAAACACCGACGCATAGAGCCCGGAAAAAGACGAATTGACCAGGTGGCGCGAGGCCAGGCCCAGCGTGTGCGCCTGGTGGCGCAGCTCGAGCAGATCGTCCAGACGCGGATGGATACTCATGTCGGGCTCGGGCCTTCCGCATCGCCATTGGGGTGTCCGAACGGCACGGGCTCGGCTCCCGTCAAGGGATCGCGACCAGGTTCAGCAGGCGGTTGATGAAGATATCCGTCGTCACACCCTCGGCCTCGGCTTCGAACGTCAACAGCAGGCGGTGGCGCAGGATTTCCGGCGCGACGGACTGGATGTGGTGCGGCGCGACGAACGGATCGCCGTCGAGCCAAGCTCGAGCGCGGGCGCAGCGGGCCAGCGCGATACTGGCACGGGGCGAGGCGCCGAAGCGGCACCAGCGGTCGAGATCCGCGTCGTAGGCCCTGGGTATCCGCGTCGCCTGGACCAGGTCGACGATGTAGTGATGCAGGCGCGGATCCAGATAGAGGTTGGCGACGTCGCGACGCATCGCGAACAGTTCCGCCTGCGATAGGCGCGTCGTCGTGGAGGGTGTTTGTCCCTTCCGTTGTTGGCTGTCGAGTTCCAGGATGCGCAATTCTTCATCACGGGTGGGATAGGTCACCACGGCCTGCATCAGGAAGCGATCGAGCTGTGCCTCGGGCAGGTGATAGGTCCCTTCCTGTTCGATCGGGTTCTGCGTCGCGAGCACCATGAAGAACCCAGGTAGCGGATAGGTTCGTTGGCCTACGGTGATCTGCCGCTCGGCCATGGCCTCGAGCAGGGCCGACTGCACCTTGGCCGGGGCCCGGTTGACCTCGTCGGCCAGCAGTACATTGTGGAACAAGGGGCCGGCGCGGAACTCGAACTCGCCCTTCTCGTGGCGATAGATGTCGGTACCGATCAGGTCCGACGGCAGCAGGTCCGGCGTGAACTGGATGCGATGAAAGTCCCCTTCCAGCGCTTCGGCCAACGCCTTGACGGCGGTCGTCTTGGCCAGGCCGGGAAGCCCTTCGACCAGCAGATGCCCATCGCTCAACAGGCAGACCAGCATGCTGTCGACGAATTTCTGCTGCCCGATGATCCGGGAAGCAATCTGGTCGCGGACGGGGTTGAGGTCGGCAGGTGTCATGGTCGACTTCCGCGGCAACTGCTTTAGAGGGGTGGCTGACGTTCGGCGCCTTGGCCTTGTGATCCGTTGGGTGCGCGGGTGGTGACGGCCGACCCAGCCGGGTCGTCGTGCCTGGCCCCACGACAAGGCTCTCGAGACCGGTCCAATCGTGCCTGATCCGTGGCGCTGACGGCGCTATCCTGAGGTCTTTGGCGTCGGAACGCAACTGCTGCATTGGCGCCGTCTATGCTCACTATCGACCGTTGGCGGTGCTCGAGCGGCGCCGTCATGACAGAAGCGCGGCCAACAGGCCGGGCCCCTGCGACCACTACGGCGCCGCGGGAACCTGGCGCCGACCATGGTTGCGCTGCGAACCCGATGGCCCCCTCGGTCGCGGCCGGTCGCGGGGTCGCAGGTGCGCACGAATACCCACAGTCGGGCGCCGGTCGCCGAGGCGGCGGCTGCCTCGCCGTCGCTGGCTGGCGGCCTCTCGGTCATGCTTCTCAAGATTTTGTTTGTAAATGTAATTTTAGGCTGCTGGAAAACTGGTCAATCTGTTGCTGGCCCTTGTCCGGCGGGCGGTTGGCGTCATAGCGCAGGGTTTGTTCACAGAGTTATCCACAGCGTCTGTTGGTATCCAGGATTTTGGCTTAACCGGACGATCTTTACTGTTTCGTTTCCACTGCTAGCGCAAAGTGTCGCCCTTATGTGATTGATCTCGTGATCCGGGTGCCGAGAGTGGCTGGCTGTTGCGCCGACCTTCATCCGACCCGGCGGCCTTCGGGTGCTGAACACGAATCACGGGGGGACGAAGCAAGAAGGAAGGCTCCCGCGCCGCTTGACCTTGCGCTGTTGTGATCTATTTGGTTCTAATAGCTGGCTCGTAAAGTCGGGCCCTCGGCCCTGGAGTCCCATGACCGCGGAAACATCCTGTCAGCGCACGGCTCAGGTCGAGCGCGCGACACTGGAGACCCGGATTCGGGTCGTCCTCGATCTGGACGGCACCGGTCGTTCAAGGTTCGCGACTGGCGTGCCTTTTCTCGAACACATGCTCGATCAGGTCGCGCGCCATGGCTTGATCGACCTGGAGATCGAGGCCGCCGGTGACCTGCACATCGATGCCCATCACACCGTCGAGGATTTGGGTATTACGTTCGGTCAGGCGTTGTCGCGGGCGCTCGGCGACAAGCGCGGTATCCGCCGCTACGGTCACGCCTATGTGCCGCTCGATGAGGCGCTGTCGCGCGTGGTCATCGATCTGTCCGGCCGTCCTGGGCTGGTCTTTCAGGTTCCGTTCGTGCGCGACCGGATCGGCGCATTCGAGGTCGACTTGGTCCGCGAGTTCTTCCAGGGCTTCGTCAATCATGCGGCGGTCACTTTGCACATCGACAATCTGCGCGGTGAAAACGCCCACCATCAGGCCGAGACGCTGTTCAAGGCCTTCGGTCGGGCGCTGCGGATGGCGGTGGAACCAGATCCGCGTATGGCGGGCTTGACCCCGTCGACCAAGGGCGCGCTCTGAGCACCGAGGACAGGTCCCCATGCTGCTGATCCCCGCGATCGATTTGAAGGATGGCCGTTGTGTGCGCTTGCGCCAGGGCCGGATGGACGACGAGACCATCTTCTCCGACGACCCGGTCGAGATGGCCGGACGCTGGGTCGCGGCTGGCGCGCGCCGGCTGCACCTGGTAGACCTGAACGGGGCCTTCGCCGGCACCCCGGTCAATGGTGATGCCATCCGGGCGATCGCCGCGGCCTTCCCGGACCTGCCGATCCAAGTCGGCGGCGGCATCCGCGACGAGGCGACGATCGCCGCCTATCTGGAAGCCGGTGTACGCTACTGTATCCTGGGAACCCAGGCGGTGCGTGAGCCGGCATTCGTCGCCCGGGCCTGCGCCCTGTTCCCCGGCCAGATCTTGGTCGGTCTCGATGCCCGCGATGGTCAGGTCGCGATCAAGGGGTGGGCCGAGCTCACCGAGCACCGGGTCGACGAATTGGCGCGGCGCTTCGAGGATGATGGCGTCGGTGCGATCATCTACACCGACATCGGGCGCGATGGCATGTTGAGCGGCCCGAATCTGGAAGCCACGCGGGCACTGGCCAACGCGATCCGCATCCCGGTCATCGCGTCGGGCGGCATCACGGATCTCGACGATATCCGCGCGCTGGCCGAGGCCTCCCTAGGGGCCGGGATCCAGGGCGCCATCACCGGACGCGCCATCTATGAAGGCACGCTCGACTTCGCAGCCGGCCAACGGCTCGCCGATTCCGTGACGGGGATCCGATGAACGAACAATGGCTCGATCAGATCAAGTGGGATGCGCAGGGGCTGGTCCCGGCGATCGCGCAGGAGACCGGAACCGGGCGCATCCTGATGATGGCCTGGATGAACCGCGAGTCCCTGCGGTTGACCCGCGAAACCGGTCATGCGGTCTACTGGTCACGCTCGCGGGGCCGCCTGTGGCATAAGGGCGAGGAATCCGGACACCAGCAGCTGGTCCACGCGATCCGCCTCGATTGCGACGCGGACGTTGTCCTGATCGAGGTTGAACAGAAGGGCGGCATGGCTTGTCATACTGGTCGTCATAACTGTTTCTTCCGCGAGCTCGACGCGACCGGCAATTGGGTCGAGATCGCGCCTGTGATCAAGGATCCAAGGGCCATCTATGGCCACGCCTGACACCGAGGTCCTAGCCCGTCTCGCCGCGGTCCTGGAGGCGCGCAAAGGCGCCGACCCGGATGTCTCGTATGTCGCGAAGCTTTACGGAAAGGGGCTCGATGCGATCCTGAAAAAGGTCGGCGAGGAAGCGACCGAGACGGTCATGGCGGCGAAGGACGGCGAGCCCGAACGGCTCGTCCACGAGATCGCGGATCTGTGGTTCCACTGTCTCGTCTTGTTGGCCCACCAAGGGCTCGGGCCGCAGCCGGTCTTGGATGAGCTGGACCGTCGCTTTGGCCTATCGGGGCTCGAAGAGCATGCGCGACGCGCCGGTTGAACCGGTCCTCGCGCGCCCAGATCGGGCGGCCCGCCCGGCGCGGGAAGGCCCCGTGTCGGTTCTCCGACTGTTCTGCTCTTTCGTGCGCCTTGGGATATGATGGGGCGGCTGTTGGTGGCGGGGCGTTGTTCGAGGCCGGGATGGATCGGCCTACCCAACCCCGGCTGCCGTTCAACCTTGTCTACTAAATGAACGCGTAAAGGCTTCCCGCAGAGGAAGGTCTGGAGGAGAACATGGGAGTCGGTGGTATCAGTATCTGGCAGCTCTTGATCATCCTCTTGATTGTGCTGCTGTTGTTCGGGACCAAGCGGCTTAAGAACATCGGTACCGATCTCGGTAACGCCGTCAAGGGCTTCCGCGGTGCGCTGTCGGACGCGGAAAAGCGCGACGAGGAGGCCGAGAAGCGTGAGGCCGAGCGGGCTGGCGAGACCGCCGACGTTGAGGCGACGGTCCAGCAGCGCACTGGCGAAGCCCCGTCGGGGACTGATCAGAGCGTCAAGCAGGGCGCTGACCGGGGCAAGGAACCGGCGCCCAAGGTCTGAGGCCGGACCACGGCGGCGAGCCTCGTCTATGTTCGACATCAGTTTCTTCGAACTCTTGATCATCATGGTCGTGGCCTTGATCGTGATCGGTCCCGAGCGTCTGCCGCGCGTTGCCCGGCACGCGGGGCGTTGGGTCGGCCGGGCGCGCCGGTCCCTGACGCGGATCAAGGAGGAGATCGATCGGGAATTGCGTGCCGAGGAGCTCAAGGAGATCCTGCGCAAGCAGGGCGACGCGAAGGCGCTCGAACGGCTCCTCGACCCGCCGGCGAAACCAGGGCAGACGGAGGCACGAGAGCGCACCGCGGGAGGGGGCGATGCGGCGCTGCCGAAGGATGATACCGGTCGGGATCGGCGCGGCGATTCTTGATGCTCGATCACGGCGCCGGCGATTGAACCGGCGCGGTTCCGGACCGGGTGATCGCGAGGACGAGGCGATGGAATGCGACTCTGGCAGCCTACCAGTTCGCGGGTGTCACCACGAATTCCGCGCAACCCGTTTCCAGCCCTGACGCTATTCGAGAACACCAGGACACCCATGACCCGGACCGGAGACGCGTCCGGTCAGGGTTTCCACATCAGAATGATCCGAACTGGAGCCTGAGCGACGCGCGATGTCCTCGCCAACGAATCCGAACGATCCCGGGGCCGAGCAGCCATTCATTTCTCACCTGATCGAGATGCGCGATCGCCTGATTCGCATGGTGATCGCGGTCGTTGTGGTGTTCTTGCTCCTGTTCCCCTTCGCGAACGACATTTATGGGTTCGTGTCGGCCCCGATCATCGCGAAACTCCCGGACGGGGCGAGCATGATCGCCACCCAGGTCGCGTCCCCTTTCCTGACCCCGTTCAAGCTGGCCTTGGTCTCGGCGATCTTCGTCGCGATGCCCTACCTGCTCTATCAGCTGTGGGCCTTTGTCGCGCCAGGCCTCTACCAGCACGAGAGACGGTTGGCCATTCCGCTGTTGATCAGCAGCATCCTCTTGTTTTATCTGGGTATGCTCTTTGCCTATTTTGTGGTCTTCCCGCTGATCTTCGCCTTCTTCGCGGCCGTGACGCCGACCGGCGTCACCCAGATGCCGGACATCGCCTTCTACCTGGATTTCGTTCTCAAGCTCTTTTTTGCCTTCGGCTTCGCGTTCGAGATTCCGATCGCGACGATCCTGCTGGTCGCCATCGGCGCCACGACGCCGGAGCAGCTCGTACGGTACCGACCCTACGTCATCGTCGGTGCCTTCGTCATCGGCATGCTGTTGACGCCGCCTGATGTCATCTCCCAGACCCTGCTGGCGATCCCAGTTTGGCTTCTTTACGAATTGGGCATCATCTTTTCGCGTTTCGTCCGCCGGCACCGCAATGTCTCGGAGGTCGATGGGGATCCGGAGCCGGCATCGCCTGAGGTCATGGCGCGCGGCGCATCGGCCGCGAGCGAAACAGTCGTTGGGCGGGAGCTTGCCGGTAGCGAGTTCCACGCGCCTGGTCGTTTCGAGCCCATGACCGATGAGCAGATGGAGGCCGAGCTCGACGCGATCGAGGCCGAAGAGCTGGCACGCAAGCGGGCGGAAAAGGTCGCCGGTAAGTTGCGCGAGGTCCAGGATCTGCGCCTCTCGGGTGGAGACCGGCGGCAGATCCGGACCTTGCTCTACGAAGTTCTGATCGACGGCGATGCCGACCAGCGCCGGGTCGCGCAGAATATCCTCGACCAACTCGATCGTCTTTGACTGGGAGTCAGCCGGGGGTGGCTTGCCGTCGATCGCGAGGGTCGAGTCCGCTGGCCTCGACACGCAGCCCGGATTGGCTGCGTCGGATGGCGCTGTCCAGCACCAAAGCGGACACGGGTCATGCTTTTGGATTATTATTGGCGCGATCAATCCAGAAGGCGGACAGATATGGCCCCAGCGAGCCTCCAGATTCACTATAAGCAAAACCGGCTCAAGCAGTTGCGAGCCTTCTGTCATGCGGCCCGCACCGGCAGCGTGAGCGCAGCGGCCGAGAAGATCTTCCTCAGTCAGCCAACGGTGTCCTTGCAGATCCAGGCCCTGGAGCGCGAGTTCGACACCATCCTGTTCGAGCGCCGTGGCCCCAAGATCAAGCTGACGCCCGAGGGGGACCTCTTGTTTCAGCTTGCCGAGCCGTTGGTCGAAGGGATGGACAAGCTCCATGAGACTTTTGCGACCCAGTGCGGGCGGGTCGATCAGGGTGTGCTCAACGTCGCGGCCGGGGAGTCGACGATCCTCTATGTGCTTCCGGGTCCGGTGCAGCAGTTCGCCGAGCAATATCCCGGGATCGATCTGAAGCTGCATAACGTGACGGGTCGCGACGGGCTCGCGATGCTGCGTGCCGACACCGTCGACTTGGCCGTCGGATCGATGCTCGAGGTGCCCGACGACATCACCTACCGGCCGGTCGTGACCTTTCGACCGACGCTGATCACGCCGCTGGGACATCCGTTGGCCGAGAAGGAAGAGGTCAGCCTCGAGGACATCGCGCCATACGGCCTGATTCTGCCACCGCGGCACCTCAGCACCTGGCGGATCGTGGACCTGGTCTTCAAACAGCACAACCTCGGCTATCGCGTCACGCTCGAGGCCGGTGGCTGGGAGGTCATCAAGAAGTACGTCGAATTGGGATTGGGTATCTCGATCGTCACCGACGTCTGTCTGACCGGCGAAGAGTCCCTCGCGCGGATCCCTCTCGACCGTTACTTCCCGAAACGCAGCTACGGCATCGTGCTGCGCCGCGGCAAATTCCTGTCTCCGCAGGCCAAGAGCTTTCTCAAGGTCCTCGAGGCCAATTTTCCGGAGCGTGACCCCGAGCCACAGAGGCCGTCGGTCGGCGACGCCGACTGGGATGACACGCAGCTTGGCTGACCCGGCGCCGATTCGACTCGGGATCGATCGCCTGCTGGGCGAGGCCGATCTGCAGCGCCCCTTGCGCGGTCGGCGCCTGGCGTTGCTTGGCCATCCGGCGTCCCTGACCGGGGCCGGTCGTCACAGCCTGGACGCGCTGCACGATGGTCCGGACCTCGAAGTGTTCGCGGCCTTCGGCCCGCAACACGGAATGCGCGGCGACAAGCAAGACAATATGATCGAGACGGCCGATTATCTGGATCCGCGCTACCGGATCCCGGTTTTCAGCCTCTATGGCGAGGTGCGTTACCCAACGGCCGAGATGCTGGCCAGCTTCGATGTGTTGCTGGTCGACCTCCAGGACATCGGTACCCGGATCTATACCTACCTGACGACCCTGACCTATCTGCTGACAGCCTGCGCCGCGGCCGGGCGCAGCCTGTGGGTGCTGGACCGGCCGAATCCCGCCGGGCGCCCGATCGAGGGGAGCCTGCTCGAGCCGGGATGGGAGAGTTTCGTCGGTGCCGGACCGCTGCCGATGCGCCATGGGCTGACGCTTGGCGAGATCGCCCGCTGGTTCGTCGCCGAGCGTCGCCTGGACCTGGATCTGCGTGTAATCGAGATGGGCGGCTACCAGCCCGACCAACCGCCGGGTTGGGGTTGGCCGGTCGGCGAATTGTCCTGGATCAACCCGAGCCCGAACGCAGCGACGCCGAACATGGCGCGCTGTTTCCCCGGGACCGTGTTGCTCGAGGGCACGACTCTGTCCGAAGGGCGGGGCACCACGCGGCCTTTGGAGTTGTTCGGCGCGCCGGATCTGGCGATCGAACCCCTTCTGAGCCGCATGCATTCGCTTGCGCCGAACTGGTTGGAGGGCGCCTCGCTCAGGCCGTGCTGGTTCGAGCCGACCTTTCACAAGCACGCAGGGCACCTGTGCGCCGGTCTACAGATCCACACCGATAATCGTTATTACGAGCACCACCGGTTCCGTCCCTATCGGCTGATGGCCCTGTTCTTGAAAGCGGTTCGCTGCGAGCACCCCGATTATCCGCTATGGCGTCACTTCCCCTACGAATACGAGACCGAGCGTCTGGCGATCGATCTGCTCGCCGGAGGGCCTTTCCTGCGCGAGTGGATCGAGGATGCACACGCCGCGCCCGATGACCTCGAGCGTCGGCTCGCCCCCGACGAGGCTCGTTGGCGCGAGATCACGGATGAATTCCGGCTCTATCGCTGACGGGTGGCGGCGTCGGGGTACCGCGGCGAGGCTCGGGCCCGGTCGCCGTTCTCGTCGGGCTCACGAGCCTTGCCGCTCCAGGTTGCGATCGGCGAGGTCTGCGATCAGGCCATCGATACCGCGCTCGCGTGCCAGGCGCACGAAGCTCGAGCGGTAGTTTGCGAGCAGGCTGACCCCTTCGATCGATACATCATAGGCCAGCCAGCGTTCACCGCGCCGCACCATCCGGTAATCAACGGCCGTCGGCTGGCCACCGCGGCGCAGGATGCGGGTGCGCACGATGGCATTGCGCGCGTCGGGATCGAGGCTCATCGGCAGGTACTGGATCTCCCACTCGCTGAGCTCATTGACCGCGGCGGCATAGCTGCGGATCAGCATGTGCTTGAATTCCTCGCCGAACGCCTCGCGTTGCGCGGGACTGGCCTCGCGCCAGACGGGGCCGAGCACGAGCGCCGATACCCGTTCGAAGTCGACATGCGGCAGAAAGCGTTCGTCGACGAGGCGGTAGACGTATTCCGGGTCGCGCTCGATGAGTTGGCGGTCTTCGCGCAGTACGCGCATCAGTTCGTCCGAGACCTTCTCGACGACCTGTTGCGGTGCGGTCAGTGGCTGCGTTGCTGCGGGCCCCGGAAGCCAAATCAAGGCCAGCAATATCAGTAGCGGAATCGATCGGCGGGACGTTGGGCTTGTCATCAGTGTAGGTGTCTCCAGGGTGGTGTTTGTCCCCAAAGGAGGTGGGGACCTGTAGAAGCCGTTCCAAAGTTCGGCATGCCGGTGGTGATTGAATCACTTCGCTTGGCCATGGGTCGACCCCCGTGGTCGTGCTCCAACCTCTCCGTCGGCGCGATCGGGCCGACCAGTCTCAGCCGCTGTCTCGTTGCTGCGGGCACCAGGTTCCCTTTTTCGTGGAATGGATCGAGCGAGCGGCAACGAGACGATCAGCGAACCGCACGACGACTAGCCCCTTTCGAGTTGCGCATTCACCTGGCCAGCGTTGACAAATGTCATTGACGACCGCGTTGTCCATCGGGGTTGACAGGGTCGACTATTCACACAATCATAAAAAGGCTTCAACAATCAAACGCACACCGCAAAAGGGGGGATAGCCGTGCTGTCATCGCTTGCCAGTCCCCTGACGTGGGACGCGTTTAACAGAAACGACCCGATTACGGCCGAAGGTCAATCGTTGGTCGACGCCCTGGACCGATCGATCCAGGGTTCCGGGGTTCTTGGGGTCGCGAGCGATTTCGATCCCAGCCTGACGAGCCAAGAGATCGGCCGGGTCGAGGTCGTCTGGTTCCGAGGTGGTCCACAGGCGGCCCGATGTCGGGCCGCCGGGGGCACAGCCGAATTGACCGCCGTGGTCTTGCTCGCGGGGCGCGCGCGCCTGACTCAGGCCGATCGCGTGGCCGAGTTGGAGGAGGGCGATCTTTGTCTGATTCGGACCCACCGTCCACTCGAGTTGTCGTGGTCCAGTGGGGCCGAGATGGCGCTGGTCAAGGTTCCGGAGCAGGAGTTTGCCGACAGCTTTCCATCCTGGCGGCTTGCGGTCGGGCGACGGATCGCGTCCGATGGCGGGGTCCCCGCGGTTTTTCTCGACGCGGTCCGCTCACTGCAGCGCTGGCGCGAGACCTTGGATGCCCCCAGCGTCGAGGGCTTGGCCAATGCATTGATCGATCTGCTCGGCGCCGTGATCTGCTTTGCGGTGCCGGCGAGTTCCGATTGCGTCGTTCGGTCGCTGTACCACCGCGAACGCGTCAAGCGGTTCGCGCGGATGCATCTGCGCAATCCCGAGCTCGACGTGGAGCTGATCGCGAACGGGGTCAATCTCTCCTCCCGGCAGATCCATCGCCTGTTCGCGAATGAACCCATGTCGCTGATGCGTTGGATCTGGGTTCAACGCCTGGAGAGCTGTCACCGCGAATTGCGCGACGCGGCGTCGGCAAGACGTTCGATCAGCGAGATCGCGTACGCCTGGGGCTTCAATAACCATGCGCACTTCAGCCGGGCCTTTCGCCGACACTTCGGGATCTCGCCCCGCGAGGCTCGCGGGCAAGGTCGGGGCGACGGCTCATGCGCGGTAATGGCTGATGCAGCCGCCTGCGGAGCGCCAGTAGGCTGGGCCGAGGGATCAACCTCGGCATCGAGAGCCGAACCATCCACCGCGATGTCGCTGTCAGGCAATACACCCGTCACGCAAAGACAATACTGAAGCGGCCATCTTTGGCACACTGACAGCGTGCTTGAAGCCGTGTCCGATGGGCCGGGTCAAGGTCACGATCAGGGCCGCGGCGGTTCGACGTCTGCCGGGCGAGAACAACAAAGACAACAAACAAGAAAGATAACCAAAGGGGGACTGCTCGCCGTGCGTGAGCTCGGCGGGTGTCTGGTCGAGGGTTTGGGCCTTGCGCGACCCGTGTCGGGTCGCCGGGTCATTTGTCTCCGGCCGCCTGTCTTTTTTCAAGGCTTTTCGATGAATCGCTGGGCAGTTGCCGGCGACGGGGCTTGTCCCTGTGTCGCGATTGGGCTGTCTGTTGTTAGGTCAACCAACCTCCAAGGGGGGATCGCTAGCCAATGACAAGCCAGATGAAAGCCGCCGGTGCCTACCGCGGTCCTTGGATTCTGTTCATCCTTGCCCTCGCGGCGATCGTCACGGTGTCCTGCACGCCCGACAACCAGCAGCGGGCCTCGGTGGCGGCTGCCGATGGCACGCCGACGAGCGTGGCCGATTATCGGCCGGCCACCTATATTGGCGAGCAGGCCTGCCTCGAGTGCCACGAGCATGCTGGGGAGCATTACTCCTATACGCTGCATTCGCGGACCTTCAAGCTGAATCCGCGCAACCAGGTCGAGGCCGCGGTCTGCGAGGCCTGCCACGGTCCGGGATCTCTGCACGCCGAGGAGACCTGGGACAGGGATCTGATCATCGGCTACACGCGTCACTGGGATACGCCGGTCGCGAAGCAGAACGCCCAGTGTTTGAGTTGCCATCAGGGCGGGGAACGTCTGCACTGGGTCAGCTCGACCCATGACAATAACCAGATCGCGTGCAGCGATTGCCACAACCCGATGTCGAAGTTCGCGCTTGCGGGGGGGGACCTGAAGAAGCGGGGCATCAGCGAAACCTGCTATACCTGCCACACGCAGCAGCGCGCCGAGTTCATGCGGCGTTCGCACATGCCATTGCCCGAGGGCAAGATGAGCTGCGTCGACTGCCACAACCCGCATGGTTCGACGACTCAGCCGCTGCTCAAGGCCGATAGCGTCAACGAGGTCTGCTACGCCTGTCACGCCGAGAAGCGCGGCCCCTTCCTATGGGAGCATGCGCCGGTCCGCGAAAGCTGCACGAATTGCCATCAGCCGCACGGTTCGAATCACGACAAGCTGCTCGTCACCGCTCGGCCCTTCCTGTGCCAGCAATGCCACAATTCCGGCGGCCATCCGGCGAACCTGTATCGCGCCAACCAGACGGCGGCGGCGGGCCTGTTGCCCGGTGGCCAGCCGGCCCGGCAGGTCATAGGACGTTCGTGCCAGAACTGCCACACGCAGGTTCACGGTAGCAACCATCCAGCCGGTGCGAGGTGGCAGCGATGAGCCCTGTTTGCGATGAACCCAACCGTTTCACGGGTCGATTCCCCGTGTCGCCGTCGAGGTCTGCCGCGATGACCACTACCTTTCGACTGACGCTCCTGAGCTGTTGCGTTGGGGCGGCATTGGCCCCCACTTCATCGGTGTCGGCCAGCACAGCACTGGGTGTCGACTCGGTGCTCGGCAATGCGCTGAACCCGGGTTACCTCAATACGCTGCGCGCACGCGACCCCGAGGGTCTCGACGCGCTACGTTACCAGCGCACCCCGACCGGCCAGCTCTACGATTGGCCCTACCTGCCGCCAGAGCAGACCGAGGCCGCCGGCTGGGTCTACTCCGGCCACATCGAGCTCGGCGGAACGGCGGTCACGGGGTCCGACAACAGTGCCTGGTTCAAGAAGTACAAGGATCTGGATTCGGGGCTGTATCTGAACAACTTTCGGGTCGATGCCCTGAGGCCCGACAGCGCCACCTTCGTCGAGGCGCAGGGCGGTGCGTTCGGGTACCGAGACCAATTCTTCGGCGTTCAGTTTGGCCGCTACAACGATTGGCGCGGCCAGGTCTTCTACAACGAGACGCCACACGTTTTCACGACCACCTACCGCTCACTGTGGAGCAGCACCGACGACAGTTACCTTCCGCTGATCAATCTGACGCCGGGCGGCAGCACTGATGCCGCGACGACCAACGCCAACATCGTCAATGAACTCATGACGGCCGATTTCGTCGAGCTTGGCATCGTTCGTCGCAAGGGCGGTCTGCGTTTCGACAAGTACCTGACCGACAATTGGCAATTGCTCGGCAGCTACTCGAAGGAAGAGCGCAAGGGGTCCCGGCCTTTCGGTGCGATCTTCGGCGCAACGCCGGGCGGGCCGAGTGTGGAGATCCCGGAGGCGATCGACTACGACACCCATGATCTGATGGCGGCGCTTCGCTATGACGACGGGCTCAACAACCTGAATCTGACCGCAACCGCCTCGCTTTTCCGCAACAACATCTCGACCCTGACCGTCGAGAATCCACTCTTCGCGCAGGTCAATACCGGGGTGCCGCCGACGACCTTTACGAGGGGCGTATATGACCTGTATCCGGATAATGATTATTACAACGTCAAAGGAGAATACGCCCGTTCGCTGCCGGATTTCTACAGCGGGCGTTTCACCGCGGTGGCCTCGTTCAGCCGGATGAGCCAGGACGACAGTTTGCTCCCACCGACCAGTTTCGATCTCGTCGGCGGCGCGATCAACGGGATCCCAACGGACAACGTTTGGAACACGCCAGCCGCGTTGACCCGACAATCCGCCGACGCCCAGATCGATACCATGCTGTTCGACGTCGGGTTGGTGCTGAAGCCAATCGAC
This sequence comes from Thioalkalicoccus limnaeus, assembly GCF_041197575.1. Classification (NCBI taxonomy): domain Bacteria; kingdom Pseudomonadati; phylum Pseudomonadota; class Gammaproteobacteria; order Chromatiales; family Chromatiaceae; genus Thioalkalicoccus; species Thioalkalicoccus limnaeus. Next base: position 185,686 of record NZ_JBDKXB010000004.1, read on the forward strand.
AAGCTCGATGTCAGGGGCCGGATCCGTTACTACGAGACCGACAACTCGACCGAGTATTGGGCCTGCAACCCATTGACCGGTCAGTGGGGCCGGCTGACCAACGATGGTGCTGGAAACAGCTTCGTCAGCAATCCGGAATTCCTTTCGGTTGGCTGCAACATCGCGGCGGCCCGGGCGCTGGGCATCGTGCCGAACAGCGGTGCCATCCCGATCCGCAACACACCATTCGACTATAGCCAGCTCAACTATGTCCTGGGCGGTGATTACCAGTTGACGCGGGCCTCGAGCATCAATGCGACATTGGAGCGCGAGGAGTACCGACGGGATCATCGCGAGCGTGACAAGACCTGGGAGAACATGCTGAAGCTCGGTTACGTCAATCGAGGTTTCGAGTTTGGCACCCTGCGCCTGTCCGCCGAGTACGGCGAGCGACGTGGCGATCGCTATAACGTCATTGATCTCACCGAATCGGTCAGCGCCAGCATGGGGCCGGAGCCCGTGACCGGGAACGTCAACAACTGGCTGCACAGTGGCAACGATCTGCGCAAGTACGACATCGCTGATCGCAACCAACTCGTCCTCAATGGGCGCCTGAACCTGATCGCGGCCGAGGCCTTGGATATCGGTCTGGGACTGCAATACAAAGACAGCGAGTACCCGGATTCCCCGATCGGCCGCACCGACAACCGTCGTTTGGCCAGTGCCAACCTGGACGTCAATTATCAGCCGACGCACCGGCTCGGTCTCTACGGCTTCTATGCCTACCAAGAGGGGCGTTTGCAGCAGGTCGGACGGAACGGCGGGGCCTGTGTCATCGGCCAAACCTACTATTTCTTCAGTAATGGGGTCGTCAATACGACCGGAGAGGCGCCGGCTGGGACCACCCTGCTGTCGGCGGTACCGGTCGGCGCCACCAATTGGCGTGACCTGTGTGCGAACGGTCAGGATAACCCGCGTTGGCCGATCGGCAACCAGTGGGAAGTCGAATCGAAGGATACCAACCACGTGATAGGGGTTGGGGGCCAATACGATCTCGGTTGGGCGCGGTTGCAGATGGATTACTCGTATGCGACCGGCGTGACCAAGATCAACCAGCAGTTCAATCCGAATACCACCGGGGCAAACTTCACGGCTGATCAGCTCGCGTTGATCGGCACTGGGATGCCGGACATGGAAGCGAATCAGCACTTCCTCGATCTCAGCCTGCTGGTGCCGGTCTCGAAGACGGTAGCGATCCGGGCGCTGTACCGCTACGAGCAAGGGACGATCAAGGATTGGCACTATGATGGCGTGTACGATAATCCCGTTCCAGCTGCCCAGCACGTCTATTTGGATAGCGGGACCCAAAACTATCACAACAATGTGGTCGGTCTCTTCGTGAACGTGGCCTTCTAGGCCATGCGAGGGTCGTTCCTGGCGACCGGTGCGTGAACACCGGTTGTCGGGTCCGGCGGGATTGGCACCGGCTGGCCGACGCCATGGGGCCAAGCCGAACGCCCTTCCGGTGACTGGGCCGATCAATACCCGAGTTTGGAGGATAGAAAGCGTGCAAACCCTTGCTCATTCCGGGAGTGGGCGCGCGATCGCCGCGCGACCCGCTCCGCATCGCCCCCGCGCCCAGGTCGTCGTCGGCGCGCTGTTGGTCGCGATCGCAATGCTGGCGCCGCCGCCGACGCTGGCTCGCGACGCGGTCGAGATCATCAATAGCCTCTGCGTCGCCTGTCATGGTCTCGACGGGAATCCGCCGGCGACGGCCTTCCCGAGATTGGGCGGTCTCCAGGCGGAGTATATCGAGAAGCAATTGCTGGAATATGCACGGGGCGAGCGCCAGAACCCCAGTATGCAACCGTTCGCCGAAGGCCTGTCGCGCATCGAGATGCGCGCCCTCGCAGCCCATTACAGCACGCAACGGCCGGGCCCCGGGGTCGTCACCAACCCGCAGCTCGTGGAAAGGGGCCGTCAGGTCTACCATGAAGGCAACCGAGAGACCGGCCTGCCGGCGTGCGCCGGATGTCATAGGCCGGATGGCACCGGCACTCCTCGCTCGGTGTTTCTCGCTGGTCAGAACGCGCCCTATGTGTTCGACCAGATGAGATTGTTCGCAAACGAGGAACGCACGAACGATCGAGGTCGGTTGATGCGCACGGTCGCGGCGCGCATGACCGAGGAGGAGATGCGGGCAGTAGCCGAATACATCGCCAGTATGCGTTGATCGGCTCGACCGTTAAGCGGAGCACACAAGAGATGATTCAAGTCTACAAGAAGCAATTGTTGTGGTTGGCGGTTCTCGTGCCGATGGTCATGACCACGCTGGCCGTTGCGGAGCGGCCGAAGCAGCCGCGCGCGCCTGGCATCGAGTCACCGGACTACGTCTGGAACGAAATGCGCGGTGAGATGCTGCAAGCGCTCAGGGCGACCGGTGACCCGATTCGCGGAGAGATCTCGTTCGATGTCTGTGCCGGCTGCCACGGCTTCGGTGCCGAAGGCGAGGATGACGGGTCCTATCCCCGGCTGGCCGGACAACACGCGTCGGTGCTGATCAAGCAGATGACCGACGTGCGGGCCGGGCGGCGCGACAATCCAAAGATGTATCCGTTCGCCGCGGACCATGTGATCACGACACAGGAGGTCGCGGACATCGCGGTCTTCCTCGCGGCCTTGCCGGTCACGCCGGACAATGGCAAGGGTCCTGGTTCGGATCTCGCGCGCGGCGAGGAACTGTACCGGCAGGACTGCGAGAGCTGTCACGGGGCCATCGGCCAGGGAAGCGGGGCGAAGTTCTATCCGCGGGTCTCGGGACAGCACTACGAGTACTTGCTGCGCGAGGCCAGGATGATCCGCGACGGTGAACGGCGCAACGCCAACCCGGAGATGGTCGAGGTGATCGAGGACTATTCGGACGCGGATCTGGCCATCGTCTCGGACTTCATGTCGCGCCTGCCGCTCGAATGAGCTAACGCGGCACCCGCCCGCACGGGTTAACCCTCTGTGCCCTCGGCGTCATCCCGGAGCATCAGGGTCAGCCAGGCTCGTCGCGGTGGTAATCCGATCCGCGCCACCGCGGCGACATAGCCGGCAGCCGGGATCAGATGACGGATCGTCGGGGCCGGCGCCGTCGCCGGCCGGGAGCGGAAGAGACCGCGCCCGTCGGCCTTGACGTCGGCCTCGAGCGCGGTCCAGGCCAGGTGGAAGAGCTGGATTCGCTCATCCGGGCCGGCGGCTTCGATCGCGGCGGCAATCGACGGCTCGAACAGGCGTCGGGCGATGGCATCGAGTGTGGTTCGCGTCCGCAACCGTTCGCAATCGACACCGAGCGGTTCGTGCCGGCCAACGCCGATCAGCGTTAGGCCCTCGGTCGTCGACAGATTGAATTCGAGTCCGCCGGGTTGGTCCGCGACGAAAGGCTTGCCATTGTTCGCGCGGGCGATGACGAGATCGCGCGGATGATGCCCGAGATAGCCGGACAGGATGCGCCTCAACCCGATCTGGGTGTGCAGATAGCGGTTGCGAACCTCGGGGTTGCGCATCGCGTCGGCCCGCTGCCGCTGCTCCGGGCTCAGCCAGTCCAGGCCGCGACGGGGTGCGGCGTCGCCTCGATCGGTGGCCAGATACCACAGGTGCAGCCCGTCGGCGGCCAGCGCCGGCGGCTCGCTCACGGTCTGCCAGGTCACCACCGTCGGTGTCGGGTACATCTCTGATCCCCCTCTGATCCCTTGTGCATGGCGCCGACCGGCGCGCCTCACCCAGGCCGCTGGCCACGCTCGTGGCCCCTCCTCGGGGCAATGGAGCACGGAGAACCGCGTCGCGGCCCTCCCGACCCAGGCCCGCCGCTTGTCGCCTCCAGTGGTCGCCAATACACTGTCGCGGTCCCTTTCTCCCATCCAAGACGACTCAGGATCCGATGATCAGCATCACCGAAACCATCAGCCGCGAACTCGCGGTCCGCGCCGCGCAGGTCGACGCGGCGATTCGGCTGCTCGACGAGGGGGCGACCGTGCCCTTTATCGCACGTTACCGCAAGGAGGTCACCGATGGGCTCGATGACGCGCAGCTGCGGCACCTCGACGAGCGGCTCGGCTATCTGCGCGAATTGGCGGAGCGGCGCGCGACGGTGCTCAAGAGTATCGCCGAACAGGGGCGGCTGACCGATTCGCTGCGCGCCGAGATCGAGGCTGCCGAGTCCAAGCAGCGGCTCGAGGACCTCTATCTCCCGTACAAGCCGAAGCGCCGGACCAAGGCCCAGATCGCCCGCGAGGCCGGCCTGGAACCCTTGGCCAGCATGCTGCTCGGGGATCCGGCCCGCGATCCCGAGGGTGCCGCCGGCGGGTTCGTCGATCCCGCGAAGGGCGTGCCCGATGTCGCCGCCGCGCTCGAGGGCGCGCGTCAGATCCTGATGGAGCGCTTCGCCGAGGATCCGGAGCTGACCGGTCGGCTGCGCGAGTACCTGTGGGAACAGGGGCGCTTGGTTGCCGCCGTGGTCCCGGGCAAGGAGCAGGAAGGGGCCAAGTTCTCGGACTACTTCGATTACCGTGAAGCGATCGCGCGGATCCCGTCGCACCGGGCGTTGGCGCTGTTTCGCGGGCGCAACCTGGGGGTGTTGACGCTGGAGCTGATCGCCGGCGACGGGGATGACCCGGAGGCGGTCTGCCGCCAGATGATCGCGACCCATTTCGGCGTTGCCCAGCGCGGCCGCCCGGCTGATGCCTGGCTCGCCGAGACGGTACGCAAGGCCTGGCGCGTCAAACTGCTGACCCGCCTCGACTTGGATCTGAAGGGCCGTCTGCTCGAGGCCGCCGAGGACGAGGCGATCCGCGTCTTCGGCCGCAACCTGAAGGCCCTGCTGTTGGCGGCGCCGGCCGGCCGGTTGCCGACGATCGGGCTCGATCCGGCCCTGCGTACCGGGGTCAAGGTCGCCGTTGTCGATGGCACCGGCCGGGTCGCGGCGACCGCGACCCTCTATCCCCATGCGCCGAGGAACCAATGGGACGCGGCGATCGCGGCATTGGCCGAGCTCGCCCGGACCCACGGCGTCAAGCTGATCAGCATCGGCAACGGCACGGCGTCGCGCGAGACCGACCGTCTGGTCCGCGACCTGATCCGCCGGCACCCGGAGTTGGGTCTGCGGTCGCTGATCGTCAACGAAGCCGGTGCCTCCGTCTATTCGGCCTCGGCGCTGGCCTCGCACGAGCTGCCGGAGCTCGATGTGTCGCTGCGTGGTGCCGTGTCGATCGCCCGCCGGCTCCAGGATCCGCTCGCCGAACTGGTCAAGATCGAGCCCAAGGCGATCGGCGTCGGCCAGTACCAGCACGACGTGAACCAGTCGCAGCTCGCGCGCACGCTCGATGCCGTCGTCGAGGATTGCGTCAACGCCGTCGGTGTCGATCTGAACACCGCCTCGGTGCCCTTGCTGAGCCAGGTGTCGGGATTGAACAGGACGATCGCCGAGAACATCGTCCGCCGCCGCGAGGAGCAGGGCGCCTTCGCGAATCGCGCGGCACTGAAGGGGGTGCCGCGGCTCGGTGACAAGACCTTCCAGCTGTGTGCCGGGTTCCTCCGCGTCCCGGATGGCGACGAGCCACTCGACGCCTCCGCCGTGCACCCGGAGGCCTATCCGGTCGTGCGGCGGATCCTCGCAACGACGAACAAGGGGCTCCGCGAGCTGATCGGCGACAGCGCGACGCTCCGGCGGCTCGATCCGGCCGCGTTCACCGACGACCGGTTCGGCCTGCCGACGGTGCGCGACATTCTCGCCGAGCTCGAAAAACCCGGCCGCGATCCGCGCCCCGAGTTCAAGACCGCGGCCTTTCTCGACGGCGTCGAGACGCTGGCCGACCTGAAGCCCGGCATGGTCCTCGAAGGGACCGTGACCAATGTGACGAACTTCGGCGCCTTCGTCGATGTCGGCGTCCACCAGGACGGGCTCGTTCACATCTCGGCGCTCGCCGAGCGCTTCGTCAAGGATCCGCACGAGGTCGTCAAGTCCGGCGATCTGGTCCGGGTCAAGGTGCTCGAAGTCGATCAGGCGCGACGGCGCATCGCGCTGACGATGCGGCTCGCCGATCGTCCGGAACCGGCCCAGCCGGAGCGACCCGGCGAACCGGGCCAGGCCGCACCGCGGCGCGGTCAGAGGCCGGACCAGCCCCAGGCCGCCGCGCCCCGAGCCGGGCGGAACGACCGGCGCGCCCAGACTCCATCCCCATCCCCGGCGGCCGGCACGATGGCGGCGGCCTTCGCCAAGGCGCGCAAGACATGAGCTATCCTCTCGACGACGCGGAACGCTTGCGGGTCCTGGCCCTGTCCGCGGACGGCCAGTATCAGGATTTCATCGAACGTGCGCTGGCCAATGGCGAGGTCTGGACCCTGAAAGGACCCGGCGGCTTCGTCGCCTACCGGGGCGACGACGGCGAGCCCTGCTTTCCCTTCTGGCCGCATCCGGATTACGCGCGGGCGCTGGCCACCGACGATTGGTCCGATTGCGTACCCGAGCCGCTGTCGCTCGACCTCTTCATGGGCCGCTGGTTGCCGGGCATGGAACGCGACGGGCGCAAGGTCGCCGTCTTTCCGACCCCCGTCGGCCAGGGACTGATCGCCGAGCCACGGGACCTGCTGAACGACCTGATCGCGGCCCGTGGTCGACCGGATCTCGCCGTTTAGGCAACTCCCGCGAGATAAAACACCATCTTGGTCAACTGATGCGCGGCGATCTTGGTTAACTGGTGCGCGGTGTAGGTGCGGCTTCAGCCGCAACCCGATCCAGCCAGACGGCCACGGCTGTGGCCTTCGTGCGGCCGAAGCCACCCCCAGCGTGCCCGACATGGGCATGGACTTGTTACCCAGGGAACCGTCGGGTTAGCGCAGCGTACCCCCGACATCGGGAGTGCGAGTCGTACCGCTCATTTGTGAACCGTTCTCCGCGTCGAAACAAAGCCACGGATGCACACGGCGGAAGGACCAAATGACCGATAAATCGACACATTAGCCCAGGGATAGGCCTTTGGAGAACTCGTCGGTGCGCCCATGGCGGGAACTCAGATCGGTACGCGGGACCTGGTCGACCGGAGCGACCGGTTCGTCCGGCTGGCGCGGGGGCGTTGCGTCCTCGGGTATGTCGTCGATCATCATGTCTTGCGTATCGTGACCCTCGAGGTTGCGCACACGAACTGCGAGATGTTTGCCGTCCCAGCGCAGCTCGTTGAAGCTCGGAGGTGTCGAGCGCAGGCGCCGGGACAAGGTCCCGGCGCCAATCATGCGGACCGGCCCGTGCACCGTTTCCTGCGTGAGGTCGAAGGCGTCGTGGACATGGCCCGAGAGCACGGCGAGCACGTTCCGCTTGGCCAATTCCGCCATGGCTTTCTCGCCGTGCTTGGTCAGCGCCGTGCCCCGCGTGCCCGCTTCTCGCAGGGGATGGTGGGCCGCCACCAGCGCGCGTGTGCCGTCCGGCAGCGCATCGAGCGCGGCGAGGCATTGCTCCAGCGCGGCATGGGTCACCCAGCCCTTCGACCAGTTCAGGCGCGGCTGCCAGCGGGCCACGGTCTTGAGCGGCACGATGGCAAGCCCGGGTAACTCGATCTCCACCTCGACCTTGTCCTCGATGGCCCGTATCCGCTTGTAAGGATCGAAAAAGCGCTCGACCGGGTTGAAATAGGGCAAGTCGTGATTGCCCACCTCGACCGTGATCGGGACATCCAGCAAGCGGATCCAGGCGCATGCGGCATCGAATTCGTGGTGCCTCGCGCGCATCGTGAGATCGCCCGTGATCGCCACGGCGTCGGGACGCTTGTCGGCAATTTCTTGCTTCACCCAGTCGAGCGCACGACGGTCCTCGAGCCCGAAATGGATATCGCTCAGGTGAAAAAGCAGGTAGGGATCATGCATCGGCAGGCCTCGCGGCTGGCGGTTCATGAACGGGTCTGTTCGGCCATCACCGCGATGGCTTCATCGAGATGCTGGAAGGCGTGGTCGCCGCCGTCGAAGATCATCAGACGTGCGCAACCTCGGTAGAGGTCCCGCGCGATCCGGTAGTCGATGAGCTCGTCGCCGCGATCCAGAAACAGGGTCGTCGGTGTGCGAGGTCCGCGGCACGGGTCGGGCAGACCGTAGCGGCGGGTGGCCTCGATCATCGCCGGCGTGATCGCGTAGGTGTCGCCGTCCGCCGTCGTCAGAACCGTGCCCTGGACATCGGCGAGCAGGTCCCATGGCGTCAAGGCCGGGTTGATCAGGAACAGGTGCGCGATGCGGTATCGAGTGGCTAGGAACTGGCCGTAGAAGCCGCCCATCGAGCTACCGACCAGGATGAAGGATGCCGGATCCGTGTGTTCTGACAGTTTGTCGAGATAGCCGCTCAAGAGCCGGATCGCCTCGTCCGGCCGATGGGCCGGATAGTCTGGGGCCAGGACCGGAATCGGCGCGAGCCGCTCGCGCAATCGCGTCGCCTTCTGCGACCGACCGGAGCTGTTCAAGCCGTGCAGATACAGGAAGGTCGCGTGCCCGTCGGCGGTCGGTTCAGGGTCGGATCTCGATCGGTGTGCCATTGCGGGTCGCCTTCCAAATCTCGTCGATCGCCGAATCCGACACCGCGATACAGCCGCGCGTCCAATCCTCGCTGCGCAGGATCTCTTGCAGTTCGCGGTGCGCATTGGAACGCGGCTGCCCATGAATCATGATCATGCCGCCTGGGTCGTTGCCCTCCCGCGCCGCGTTCAGCCGGTCCTCTTCGTTCGGATAGCTTATGTGGATCGAGCGGTAGAAGTTGTTCGAATACTGCCGCCAGTTCAGATAATACCGGCCCTCCGGCGTGCGGCCGTCACCCTTTTGCTCTTTGTGCCCCTCGGGTGCGAAACCGAGCGATATCGGATAGGACCGGAACGGCCGGTCGTCCTTGAGCAGATAAAGGCGCCGTTTCGATTTCTCGACGACGACCAGATCCGCCATCAGGCGTTCGTAGGCCGACGCGAGCACCAGCATCTGTTCGAGATCCGGTTCCGGCTCGGGCATCGGCTCTTTGGCCATCCTGGGAAACACTGACATGGCCGAACTTGATGACGGCAGGAGTAGGGCCAATAGGAGCAGGGATATCAGTACGCGAACGGACATGAACTCATCGCCTTAGTGGGCGGTAAATGAAGCATATTCTAGCGAACGGGGAGGGTTCGGGCCACTCGCTCCAAGCGATGGGGTGAATCCCGTCGCAGACCCCGTCGTCAGCGGCTGCTCGCCGTCAGGAGCTGGTTGCCCGCTCCAGGTGCAGGTTCCCGATCGGGTCGCGCCAGGCGGTCCAGCCCGGGGCCAGCCAGGTGGTCGCATGCGTGTCGACGATGATCGCGGGGCCGGGCAGGCGGCTGCCGCCCTCGCCGACCTGGAGGCGTTCGAGGACAGGCACGGGCCGGGCGAACCCTGGGATCCGCGCCAATTCGAAGGAGGCGCCCGAACGGAGGGTCGGCATGCTCGGTGCGGAACCGGTCAGGTCAAGCCCTTGTCCAGGGGCCATCACGCGTACCCGCAGATCGACCAGTTCGACGGGCAGGTCCAGCCGGTGCCCATAGCGGGCCTCGTGCGCGTCGTGGAAGGCCGCCGCCGTGGCCGTGCGCCCCTGCCATGCGAGGGCGAGCGTATAGGATTGGCCGCGATACCTCAGCTCGACGCCCCGCGCAACCGTCAGCGCCGACCGCGGTTGCCCTTCGGCCTCCAATGCGGCGATCCCGTCGGCGGCGAGCGCGGCGAACTGCGCTCCGATCTCGTCGTCGGTGCGCGCCATCAGGTCGCCGAGCGAGGTTCGCGACAAGACACGTCCGGGGCGGGCAACCAGCATCCCAAGGGCAGATAGCACGCCAGCTTGCACCGGCACCAGCGCGCGGGTCATGCCTAGCGCATCGGCCAAAGCGCAGACGTGCAGCCCACCGGCGCCGCCGAAGCAGGTCAGCGTGAAGTCTCGGGGGTCCCGGCCGCGCTGCACCGAGATCACGCGCAGCGCGCGGGCCATGTGCTCGTTGGCGACCGCGATGATGCCCGCAGCCGTCTCCTCCAACGACAGCCCCATCGCCGTGGCGAGCCGGCCGACGGCGGCCCGCGCGGCGTCGGTCGCGAGTCGCATCCGGCCGCCGAGGAAGGCCTCAGGCCGCAGCCGGCCGAGCACCAGATTGGCGTCCGTGACGGTCGGTTCGCGGCCACCGCGGCCATAGCAGGCCGGCCCGGGATCCGCGCCGGCCGATTCGGGGCCGACCAGCAGCGCACCGCCGGCATCGAGCCGCGCGATCGAGCCGCCGCCGGCACCGATCGTGTGCATGTCGACCATCGGCACCGCGACCGGATAGCCGCCAATGCGCCCGAGTCGTGTCAAGGGGGGCTCGCCGTCGATCAAGGCGACATCGGTCGAGGTACCGCCCATGTCGAAGGTCAGGAGCCGGTCGCAACCGGCCAGCCGGCCGACGAAACCAGCACCGACGAGACCGCCGGCCGGCCCCGACAGCAGCAGGCGCACGGTTTGGTGCGCGGTCTGATCGGCCGCGACCAGATCCCCGCTGCTCTGCATGACGGCGATCCGCGTCCCCGGCAGGGCCTGCCCGAGCCGCCCCAGATAGCGGCCGACCAGCGGTCCGACCCAGGCATTGAGCCAGGTGGCCAGGCCCCGCTCGTATTCGCCGCAGACCGGTAGAACCTCGGCCGAACGGGACACGAAGAGTCCGGCCGGCAAGGCCGCCGCGATCGCCCGCTCGGCGCGGTCGTCGAGATAGGAGAAGAGCAGATTGATCGCGACCGCCTCGGGGGCGAGCCGTTCGACGGCGACGACGAGCGCGCGGATATCCGCGTCGGTCAGGGGCTCGATCCAGCGGCCGTCCGCGGCGAGCCGGCCGCCGGTCTCGAGGCACAGATCGGCCGGCACCGGCGCTTGTCGGGGCAGCGGTTGCAGCTCGTAAAGATCGGTGCGTGCCTGGCGGCCGATCGTCAACAGATCGCCGAACCCTCGGTTGGTCACGAACGCCGTGCGCACCCCTTTGCCTTCGAGGACCGCATTGGTCGCGACCGTCGACCCATGGACGATGCGCAGCCCGGCCGGATCGAGTCCCAGCTCGGCGAGCCCCTCGAGGATCGCCCGTTCTGGAGCCGCCGGTGTCGAGAGCACCTTGTGCACGCGCACCTGCCCGTCCCGCCAGAGCACGAAATCGGTGAAGGTGCCCCCGGTATCGATGCCGATCACTGCCACCTTTTGCCCTCGTCGCCAAACCCAGGCGTATATTGTATCGTCCGCCCATGATGGATGAAGTCATCCGTGTCGAACAGCTGGCCCGCGACTATCGTGGGCGACCGGCCTTGGCCGATGTCTCCTTCGCGCTGGCACGCGGCGTCGTGTTGGGCCTGCTCGGTGCGAACGGGGCCGGCAAGACCACCTGCTTGCAGATCTTAAGCGGCAACCTGGCGCCGAGCGCGGGCCGCGTGACGATCCTCGGCCAGGATCTGTTGCGCGCGCCGCTGGCCGCGCGGCGCCACATCGGCTATCTGCCGGAACGGCCGCCGCTGCATCTGGACATGCGCGTCGATGAGTACCTGACCTACTGCGCGCGGCTGCGCCGCATGCCGCGGGCCGCGGTGGCGCCAGCGCTGGCGCGGGTCAAGCGCCGCTGCGGGTTGGAGGGCGTCGGCGGGCGCCTGCTCGGGCGTCTGTCGAAAGGCTACCGACAGCGCACCGGTCTGGCGCAGGCCATCCTGCACGAGCCAGCGCTCGTGCTGCTCGACGAACCCACCGATGGGTTGGATCCAGTTCAGATCCGCGAGGTCCGCGATCTGATTCGCGATCTCGGCGCGAACCACACGCTGGTGCTCTCGAGCCACCAGCTCCCGGAGGTGCAGGCCGTCTGCGATCAGGTCCTGATCCTGAAGCAGGGTCGCGTGGTCCATGCGGGACGGCTCGGAGACACGGCGCCGGACGGACGCTGGTACCGGGTCGGCGTGGCGCCGGACCCCGGCGGCTCAGCGCTCGAACCCCTGCCGGCGGTCGCTTGCGCCGAGCTGGATCCCGCCGGCGGCTACCGGGTCCGGCTCCAGACCGGCGTCGAGCCGGCCGAACTGGTGCGCCAAATCGTCGGCGCCGGCTGGGGCCTTCACGAGCTGACGCCGGAACGCACCGACCTCGAGCAGGTCTTCCTCGCCAGCATGGGTCGCGAGGCGGGCGATCAAGCCTGATCCGTATCGATCGGCTCCGACGCCGAGTGTCAGGCTGTCGCCGAAGGCCAGGATCACGGCTTCGTCAGAGAGAGGCGCGAGCATCGGCCGCGAGCAAGCGGCCAGCAGCAGACACAACAGCACCGTGCCGACGGCCGAGCCTCGCCGACGCGCGCGCGACGCCGCGTGGTTGCGGCTGGCGGTCAAGTGAATCAAGTTCAAGTTTCAGTCCTCGAACACGACGTCCTCGTAGAGATCGGCGAGCGTCAGCGCCACATCGAGGTCGCCGCAGACGATCTGCAAGCCGCCGTCCTCGATGATCTCGTGGGTCCAGTGGCCCGCCGCGTCGCGGTAATAACGCTCGACGCGGCGGCTGTCCTGCGAGATCAACAGATAGTCGCGCAGTGACGGCAGCGTCCGGTACGCGATCAGCTTCTCGCGCCGGTCGATGATCTCGGTCGCGGGTGAAAGCACCTCGGCGATCAGACAGGGTGTCGTCTTGTTGAGCGATTCACGGTCGCTCGGATCGCAGGTCACGAGCACGTCTGGATAATAGAAGGAGTCGTGCGCGGTGATCCGCACCTTCATGTCGCTGACGAAGACGCCACACGGCGTACCGCGGATCGCTCCACGCAGGTGGAAGAACAGATTACCGGCGATCCGGCTGTGCCTCTCGCCGGCGCCGGCCATCATGAAGGTCTGGCCGGCGACGTATTCGTGGCGACTCTCACTGCCGAGCTCGCCTTGCAGGTAGGTATCGATTCTGACGGGAAAGACGGTCGCGGTCTGGCTCATCCGGGTCAGGCTCCACTGGGGCTTCGCGGAACGCTCCACCAGCCTACAGGCTCGACAGCGTCGTGCAAGAGGCGAAAGGCCAGGGTCAACGCGCGAACCTCCGGCCTGGAGGCAGGCAGGAAGCGCCCACTTCCTCGGCCCGCGCATCCGCGACGGCATACCGCACCGAGCGTCCGATGACGCCGCAGATCGCCGCTACGTCGCGGCCGATACCTTCGCCGGAGACTTGCGCGCCGTCGATGTCGGATAGACCGAGACCGCCCGAGAGCGCCCGCCGCGGTTCAGGTACCCCATCAGCGCCAACAGGCAGGTGGCTTTGCCGGTCTGGCGCGGGGCATGCCGCAGGAAGTAATCCTGACGCGCGATCCGCAACAGCCGTTCGTCGAGATCCCAGCGCCCGAGCGGCGGTACCAGAGAGTGCAGGTCGGCACGCACAGGTCCTCCGGGGGTGGCGCGGCTCGGGTGTCCGCCTAGCACCGACCGGGGCCGGGTCAGGCCGAGGGTGTGCCGGCCCCGGGCCGTGACGGCCGACCGCGGGAATCATCTTTGATCGAGGATCCGACGTCATCCCTGCACGTCATCGATCAAGCCTCTATCGGTACCAGGATGGGAGCGCTATCCGCCAAACGCACCTGAGCATCCAGTGAAGACGCTGACCGCTTGGGCAAGACCCGGCGGCAGGTACCTTATCTGATCCAAAACGGCCAACTCACGGCGCGCAAGGTGAGCGGGCTTTGGGTTATCGACAGCGCCGACCTGCCGCTCAGCGACGGCCAGCGCCAGGCGCTCGCGCGCGACGCAGCCATTCAGGCGGTGTGCAAACTGCTGCTGACGCCGACCCCTGCGGAACGTCTGGCAGAGCCGGGCACAGACCGACCCGGCATTGTCTCGGAGAAGCGAAATGCCACAAGGCCAGACCCGACCCCATAGTCTCGCATCAGCCGCACCGTTCGCGCGGTCGTCAGACCTGACACCAGCTTCCCCTTTCACCGTCTAGCGGAAACGTTAGAATGCAGGCAAACCCTTGTCAGGAGCAATCCGATGCAAAGCGCCGCCCAGCGCATGACCCGTGAGGAATATCTGGCCTTTGAAGAGACCTCGGAGATCAAGCACGAATTCTTCAATGGCGAGATCTTTGCCATGACCGGCGGAACATTTGAGCACTCCGCCATAGCAGTGCAGATTGCATCGCTTCTGAATGCCCGCCCGAGCACCAAGGGCTGCCGCCCCATGAACAGTGATATGCGCGTTCGTACGCCGTCTGGACTGGATACCTATCCCGATATATCTGTGTATTGCGGCGAGCCTCATCTGACAGATAACCGACTGACGCTGCTCAACCCGGTTCTGATCATCGAAGTCATCTCGCCAAACACTAGCAGCTATGATCGTGGCGACAAGTTCAAGCTCTATCGCAGCATCCCCACACTGAAGGATTATTTACTCGTCGACTCGCAGCAGATGTTGGTCGAGCACTTTCGCCGCACGGCCAATGAAGAATGGATTTTGCACGTCTATCAGAAACCGGAAGAGACGGTAGCGCTGGGCTCGATCGACGATTCGTTGGCGTTAGCCGACATCTATCACGGCATTCAGTTTGCCGTACCCGACGAATTTTAAGGGAGTTACGGTGATAGTGCGGCCTGGCAAGGCCGCGTGTTCTAGCGGGTGGAAGGCCCGCCTGGGTCATCGTGAGCCGCGAGCCGAGTATTGAGCCTTGTCGTGTCAAGTTAAAACCAGATCCTTGGAATCGGAACGGAGAGTAACTGTTCAGACCCCCCCCCTCGCTAGCTGTAATCTCAGTGGGTTACGGATGCAAGAACTTATGAGGTAGATGGTTTCTGCGCTCGTATCCCATTGATTTATGGTATCTGGCTGTTGCTAGCCACCGAGCCCGCCGAAAGTCGACCGAAAATAAATTCTAATAAAACAAGTAGATGCAGCCTCGAAGGGGGTCTGAACGGTTACCTATCACCACTACGCACCGGATGAGTGGTTCGAGACGGTGGTTAAGCCACGGATGAAGGTGACTCGGAACCCGCCGTCGGCAAGCATAACCGAAGCCGGGATCTGGTTGGGATCGGCGCGCGAGCCCGCGGGCCAAGTGGCGAAGCCGAGCCGTTCGGACAAGGGCGGCGTCTCGCGGACGCGGAGTGCTCGGGCAAGCAGGCCGGATCCGTGAAAAAGGGCAGGAGGATTTGGTTATCATGGCCCTTTTCCATGGCTTGGGCGGCAAGGTGACTCGATGATGACCGAACCCGGGCCGCGTTTCGAAGCGGCGGGCGCGATCGCGCGGGTCGGCTTCGGGCCGCTCGGCGCGATCGCGTGGCGCGACCTGCGCGCGGCCTTGCAGGGTCCGGCCCTGTGGATCCTGCTCGGCCTTCACCAGTTCATCCTGGGTTGGGTCCTGCTCCAGGTCCTCGAACGCTTTACCGGGATCGAGGCGACCGCGCGCGTCACCGGGCTCAGTCTCGAACTCAGCCTGAACCTGTTCTCGGTGGCGGCCCTGCTCGCGCTGTTCACGGCGCCACTGCTTGCGATGCGCAGCCTAAGCGGCGAGCGTCGCGATGGAACCTATGCGCTGCTGGCCTCGGCACCGGTGCCACTGGTCACGATCCTGCTCGGCAAGTATCTGGCGCTGTCGGCGATGATGAGCCTTCAGTTGCTGCCGCCGCTGATCCTGATCGGGCTCGTCGCGATGGTCGCCGAGTTGGACGCCGGTCTGTTGGCGGCGGGCATGCTGGGTCTGTGGCTGACACTGCTCTCGTTCGCGGCGATCGGGCTGTTCGCGTCGAGCCTGAGCCATCAGCCGGTCGCGACCGCCGTCGCCGGTTATGGGGTCTTGTTGACGCTGTCGGTGATCGGGCGGGCGCGCGGGATCGAGCCCGGCGAGGTCTCATTGTTCGAGTGGCTGTCCTGGAACGAGCACCTCTTCTGGTTCCTGAGCGGTGTCGTGCGCGTCAGCGATCTCGTCTACTTCGTGTTGCTGAGCGCCTTCTTCCTGGCGCTGGCCCACCGCCGCCTGGCGAACATGAGGCTCGCATGAGCCCCCGGCAGCTAGCTTGGCGCTCGCGCGCGGCGCGTCTGTCCCAGTCGCTCGCTGATCTGGTGTTCGTTGTGCTGTTGGCGATCGCGGTGGTCCTCGCCGGATGGCTCGTCGCGCGTCACGACCAGGCCTGGGATCTGAGCGGTGCCGGGCTCAATCGGTTGAGCGAGGAAAGCGAAGCGGTCCTCGCCCAGGTCACCGGCCCGCTGCGGATTCAGGTCTTCGTCGATCCTGGACGTCCGTTGGCTCGGTCCGTCGCGCGCCACCTGGCGCCCTTTCGCCAGGCCTTGCCGGACCTGATCCTCGAGTATCGTGATCCGCGACTGTTTCCCGAGGAGGCGCGCGCCGCGGGGGTCACGCGCATCGGCGAGATGCGCGTCGAGTACCAGGGGCGCGGCGAGACGGTCACCGAGCTGAGCGAGGCTGCCGTGACCGCCGCGATCCGGCAACTGGTCGGCGGTTCTCTCGATGCGCCACGCTGGATCGCCGTGATCGAGGGGCATGGCGAGCGGTCGCTCGCCGGCGGTGAGGGTCGCGACCTCGATCGCTTCGCGCGGGCGCTGCGCGAGCGCGGCTACCGGCTGCGTCCGCTCGATCTCGCGCTCGAGGGCGCGGTGCCAGAGAATGCCGATCTGGTGCTGTTGACGGCGCCGGCGATCGCGCCCTTCCCGGGCGAGGTCGCGCACCTGATCGACTACCTGGATCGAGGGGGCCGACTGCTCTGGCTGATGGACCCCGATCAGGCCACCGGCTTGGAACCCTTGGCCGGATACCTCGGGATCGCGACCCGACCCGGGGTCATCGTCGATGTCGCGGCCGAGGAGTTGGGCCTCGCGGGGCCTGGCGTCGCCGTGATCGCTGACTATCCCGATCATCCTCTGACGGTCGGTCTCACGCGCGCGAGCTGGATGCCGGGCGCGCTTGCGTTGAAGACCGATGTCGGGCCGGACTGGACGTTGGAGACGGCCTTGACCACGGGCCCGAACAGTTGGAACGAAACGGGGCCGTTGCGCGGCGTGCTGACGCCGGACGCGGCCCTCGGCGAGCAACGCGGTCCGCTCCCGGTCCTGCTCGCGCTGTCGCGACCGGATCCCGTGGGCGGGGCCGACCGGCAGCGCGTCGTCGTTGCCGGTGACGGCGATTTCTTGAGCAACGTGCATCTGGACGCTGGTCACCATCGTGACCTCGGGATCCGGATCGTCCACTGGCTGACGGCTCAGGATGGGCGGGTCGCGGTCGCCCGAGCGGCGCCGACGGGCCCGGCGATCGATCTGTCGACGCGCGAGCGACTTCTGATCGGTGTCGGTGCCCTGGCGGGAGCCCCGGCCCTGTTCCTGTTCGTGGGGCTGGTGGTACGTTGGCAGCGCGGACGCGACGACCCGTAGGGCGCTCGAAGGGTCGATGTCGAGTGTTCATCTTTAAGATCGGATGCGGTCATGATCAGGCACCGTTGGCTGGGCAATCTGGGACTGCTGCTGCTGGTCTTGGCGTTGGCAGTCCTGGTGCACCGGGAGCTGGCCCATGAGCCCATTGGCCGGCCCTTGACGGCGCTGGTGCCGTCGCAGATCCATTCGGTCCAGCTCGAGCGCAACGGCGAACGGCTCCTGTTCGTTCGCGATCAGGCCGATTGGTGGATGACCGTGCCCTACGAGGTCGCCGCCGACCGCGGTCGTGTTACGCGGCTGCTGACGCTCGCCGAGGCCCAGGTGCGGGATGTCCTGCCGGTCGATGCGGCGGGCATGAGACGCCTCGGGCTCGAACCTCCGCGGGTCGCCCTGATCCTGGACGATACGCGCCTGCGTCTCGGTGTCACGGACCCGGTCACGGGTTGGCGTTACGTGGGCGTCGGCGAACGGGTCTATCTGATCGAGGATCGCTTCGACCCCTGGTTGAACGCCTCGGCCCTGGAGTACCTGGATCGGCGCTTGTGGCCGCCAGACTTCACGCCGGCACACGGCACCTTCAATGGCGAGCCGTTGACCTTGGCCGCCGTTCGCGCCCTCGGGGATCGCCCGGCGCGCTCGATCGTGCCGCTCGATTCATCGTCGCTCGCCGGCGATCGGGTCGAAGTCCAGCCGACAGAGGGCGCGCCGCTGCGCTTCCTGGTCAGTCGCGATGGTCGCCAGTGGGATCGCGTCGATCTCAGGCTGCGTTATCTGTTCGACGAAAGCCCGCTGCCACCGGCCCTGATCGATGCGCGGCCGCCGTCGCCGGACGAGGATCCGTGGCCTTGAACAGGCGCGGTCTTCGTGGGTATGACGAACAAGTGTCGGGTCTGCTAATCTAATTGGTTTCCCGCGCTAATCCGAGCGATCTGTCGCCTTTGTCATGTCCCTGAATTCGACTGAAGAGATCATCGAGGATCTGCGTGCCGGCCGGATGGTCATCATCATGGACGACGAGGACCGCGAGAACGAGGGCGACCTGGTGCTCGCCGCGGACCGGGTGACGCCCGAGGCGATCAACTTCATGGCCAAGTACGGGCGGGGGCTCATCTGTCTGACCCTGACCAAGGAGCGCTGCGAGCGCCTGCGTCTGCCGCTGATGGTCACCGACAACAACGCCCCGCGTTCGACGGCTTTCACCTTGTCGATCGAGGCGGCGGTCGGCGTCACGACCGGCATCTCGGCGGCCGACCGCGCGACGACGATCCGCGCCGCGGTGGCCCCGGGCGCGGTGCCGCAGGATCTGGTCCAGCCGGGGCACGTGTTTCCGCTGATGGCCCAACCCGGCGGGGTGCTGGTGCGGGCCGGCCACACCGAGGCCGGCTGCGATCTCGCGCGCCTCGCGGGTCTGTCGCCGGCGTCCGTGATCGTCGAGATCCTCAATGAGGACGGCACCATGGCGCGGCGGCCGGACCTCGAGGTCTTTGCCGCGACCCATGGCCTGAAGATCGGCACCATCGCGGACTTGATCCACTATCGCGTCAGCAACGAAAAAACGGTCCATTGCGAGGGCGAGTGCGATCTGCCGACCGAATACGGCACCTTCCGGGCCGTCGCCTATCGCGACACGATCGACAACCAGATCCATCTGGCCTTGACGCTTGGCGAGATCGCCGCGGATCGCCCGACGCTGGTGCGCGTGCACCTGCAGAATGCGTTGTGCGACCTGTTCGACACGGTACACTCGGCGTGCGGCTGGCCGCTGCGCGATGCACTGCGCCAGATCGCCGATCAGGGCGAGGGGGTCATCGTGGTGTTGCGCAATCGCGATAGCGCGGCGGATCTGCTTGCGCGGCTGCGCGATTTTCAGTACCACGACCAGGACGACCGTGTGCCGCCGCGTCGCCAGGATCGCCATGCGCTGCGCACCTATGGGATTGGCGCCCAGATCCTCGCCGACCTCGGCGTCGGCAAGATGCGGGTCATGAGCGCGCCGAAGGCGATGCACGGCATCTCCGGATTCGATCTGGAGGTCGTCGAGTACCTGGGCGGGGATCCGCACTGAGGGCGCACTGAGGGGTCACGGCGCGACCTGGGTCCTTGCCACCTTGAGCCAGACGATAACCGGAGGTTTCATTTGATGTCCATCGCCACCCTCGAGGGCCAGTTGCGGGTCGATCAGGCCCGTTTCTGCCTGGTCGTGTCGCGTTTCAACAGCTTCGTCGTCGAGCCGCTGCTCGCTGGGGCCCTCGATGCGCTGCGCCGTCACGGGGCCGCCGATGCGGACCTGACGATCGTGCGGGTGCCGGGCGCCTTCGAGATGCCGGTGGTCGTCGAACGCATCGCGGCGCAGGCCCGCTATGATGCGATCATCGCCCTCGGTGCCGTGATCCGTGGCGGGACGCCGCATTTCGAGTATGTCGCCGGTGAATGCGTCAAGGGTTTGGCGCATGTCAGCCTGAAGCATGGCGTCCCGGTTTCCTTCGGTGTGCTGACCGTCGACACCATCGAGCAGGCGATCGAGCGGGCCGGCACCAAGGCCGGTAACAAGGGCGCCGAAGCGGCGCTCTCCGCGATCGAGATGGTCGATCTGCTGCGGACGCTCGGCTGAGATGGTCAGTCCCCGCCGCCTCGCGCGCCGCTATGCGGTGCTCGCACTCTACCAATGGCAGGTCACGGGTCAGGGTCCGTCGGAGATCGCCCGTCACTTCGCCGACGACCCGGAGTGGCTGACCGAGGTCGCCAGGTCGTTGCGCGATGACGCCGATGCCGAAGTCGAGAGCGGGTCTGTCGCCCGCGACCGCTACGACACGGCGCTCTTCGAACGCCTGATCGGTGGTGTGCCGCGCGAGCAGCCGACCCTCGATGAGGAGCTGGCCAAGGCCCTCGATCGACCGCTCAGCCAGGTGGATCCGGTCGAGCGCGCGATCCTGCGGCTCGGTGCGTTCGAACTCTTGTTCTGTCCCGACGTGCCCTATCAAGTCGCGATCAACGAGGCGATCGATCTAGCGAAGCTGTTCGGTGCCGAGCAGGGCCATCGTTACGTCAACGGCGTGCTCGACCGGCTCGCACGGGCCGCGCGCGCGCCCGGGACCGGTTGACCCAGCGGGTGACGGCGAGTCGGGGAGGTGCTGTGTCCGAATTCGATCTGATCCGCACCTATTTCGCCGGGCTCGGCGCGCGTCGGACCGATGTCGTGCTCGGGGTCGGCGACGATTGTGCCCTGCTCGACCTTGGCGCGGACCAGTGGCTCGCCGTCAGTCTCGATACGCTGGTGGCCGGGGTGCACTTCCTCGCCGATTGCGACCCGGAGGCGCTGGGTCATAAGGCGCTCGCGGTCGGCCTGAGCGATCTGGCCGCGATGGGCGCGCGACCGGCCTGGGCTACCCTCGCGCTGACCCTACCGGGGGCGGACCCGGCCTGGGTTGCGGCCTTCGCGCACGGTCTCGGTCGTCTGGCCAAGGCCCACGGCGTGGCGCTGGTCGGCGGGGATACCACCCGCGGACCGCTGGCCATCACGGTCCAGGTCCATGGGCTGGTCGCGCCCGGACAGGCGATCAGGAGGGCCGGTGCTCGCCCGGGCGACCAGGTTTGGGTGTCCGGTCACCTCGGTGATGCGGGGCTCGCGTTGCGCCGGATCCAGGCCGGTGCACCGGTCTCGGAGCCGCTGCGTCGTCGGCTCGAGCGCCCCGACCCGCGGGTCGCGATCGGGCTTCGGTTGCGCGGCCTTGCGCACGCGATGATCGATGTATCCGATGGGCTCGCCGCGGACCTCGGCCATATCCTCGAGGCCAGTGGCGTTGGGGCGTCGGTCGAGCTCGCCGCGCTGCCGCTGAGCCCCGACGTGGCCGAGGCACTTGCCAATGGCGCGGGCTGGGATCTGCCGCTCGCGGCGGGCGATGACTACGAACTCTGTTTCACGGCGCCGGCTGCCCACAGCGGGCGCATCGAGGCCGTCGCGCTCGAAGCGCGGTGTCCCCTGACCCGTATCGGGTGCGTCACCTCCGAGCCGGGATTGCGGGCGTCGCAGCCGGACGGCGCCCTCTGGCCTATCGCGAGGAGCGGCTATGACCATTTCCGAGACGAGGCGTGAGATACGCGTCCGCACATGTTTCGATTGGCTTCGCCCACCGTACTGGCTGGCCTGCGCGGGCGGCACCGACTGTTCAGGGTCGACATTTCGGTAATCACCGGCGGTGCCTCGCCACAAGCCCATGGGGTCGTTCCCGGCATGACGCGATCGATTCACGCGCGTGCAAGTCATGACGACTGCTGATGGCCTGTTCGGTGCGAACAGCGGCCTGAGGCGGGCCGCGCGCGCCTCGCTCATCGTCGTGGCGGGCTGGGCGGCAGCCGCGGCGGCCGACGTCGATGTCTGGTTGTCGGCGACGACGACCCCTCGCGATCGCCCGGTCGAACTGATCCTCGAGATCAAAGGCGAGCTTGCCGGGCGGCCCGATCTGACCGTGCTCGACGAGGATTTCGTGATCATCGATCGGCGCCAGGAGAGCTCGATCTCCGTCATCGATGGGCAGCGCCAAACCCGCTATCGGCTATCGCTGAGGCTGTTGCCGCGGCAGACTGGTGAGATCGAGATCCCGCCGATCCCGGTCGGTGCATCCGTGACACGGCCGCTTCGGCTCAGGGTCACCGAGGCCGTCGATCCCAGGGCGCCAACCGCGGCGGACCCCTGGGTCGGCCCGCCGGTTCCGCCCCGGCCGGTCCCGGCGCTGCCCGGGTCCGGTTGGCTTGGTCCGCCGCCGGTCGAACCGATACCCAGATGGCCGGATCGGGATGGGTCGTCTGTTGCCGGCGCCGAGTCCCCGACGGGTGACGGGGGGCGGCTGCCAGGCGCCTGGATTTGGTACAGTGCCCTGCTGGCATTGGCCTGGGCCGTCACTTTGTTTTTGTGGTGGCGCGGTCGCCGGCCGCCAGTCGCGCCGGCCGCCATGGTCGCCGACCTGCGGCCGTCGGCGCCCGCCGATCCCTGGTCGAAGGCGATCGATGCGGTCCGCATAGCTTACCAGGCCGGGGATGCGCCGGCCGCACGCGAGGCCTTGCTGGCTTGGTCGCGTCTGCGTTGGCCGCACGACCCGCCCGGCAACATCGCCCGCCTGGTGTTGCGTTGCCAGGAGCCGCTCAAGGGACAGATCGCGTTACTGGAAAAGGCCCTCTACAGTCCCGAACCGCTGTCCTGGAATCGGGAACTGGTGTGGGAGACGCTCGCGGCGGAGCAGCGGGTCGGCTGACGGATCAAACGATCGGTGGCCGCGCTGCCGCCTGCCGTTCATCCGGCGTTGCCGCGATCTCGGCTTCGACGACCTGCTTGAGATTGCGGACCAGGGATTCGGCCCCGTCCCGAACGGCCATCCGGATCACTCGTTCGAAGGGGCGCCACATCAGATCGAGCCGCTGTAGCTCGAATCGGAACTCGACTCGCGTGTGGACGTGGATCGGCGCAAAGCGGTACTCGACGAAGAAGGGTTTGTCGATCCCCTGAAACGCGAGCCGCTCGCCAGCCTGGTAATGGCTGACGCGAAACCGGGCGCTCGTGCGCCGGCCCTTGTCGACGCGCACCTGTCGCGCTATCCAGCCGGGTCGGATCGGACCATCGGAAAGCACCTCGAATTCCACGACCTCCGGTGACCAGTGGCGGTAGTTCCGGTGGAAGTTGTCGGCGACGAACTCGAAGACCTGGTCGGTCGGGCGGCGAATCAGGGTGCTGGCTTGCGCCTGAACCATTCGTGGGTGACCTCCTCGATAGGTGTGGGCCGGGCGGGCTGTGAAAGGCAGGGCCTTC
Source organism: Thioalkalicoccus limnaeus (assembly GCF_041197575.1). NCBI lineage: Bacteria > Pseudomonadati > Pseudomonadota > Gammaproteobacteria > Chromatiales > Chromatiaceae > Thioalkalicoccus > Thioalkalicoccus limnaeus. Next base: position 208,868 of record NZ_JBDKXB010000004.1, read on the forward strand.
GAACGACAGCGACTCGCGGATGCCCAAGCCGCGCGACGGCTTTCGGGGCGATCACTAGCCGTCACGCGCGATGCGTTCCCGGTAGGCGCACGGCGGTCGGCAGCTGCATCGTCGCGCAGTGTAGACTGCCGCCCTGTTCGATCAAGCGGCGGCAGTCCAAAGGCCGGACCTCGCGTCCGGGGAACAGGTCTGCGATCCGTGCAAGCGCCGTCTGATCGGCCGGATCCCGATAGACCGGGACCAAGACAGCCCCGTTGATGATCAAAAAGTTGGCGTAGCTGGCGGCTAGCCGCTGGCCGTCCTGACCCAGCACGGGCGCCGGGCAGGGCAAGGGGACCAGCCGATACGGGGCGCCGCTGGCTTGGCGGAGCCCTTGCAGTTCCCGCTCCATCGCGGCCAGGCCCGGGAAATCCGTGTCGTTCGGATCCTGGCACTGCACGTAGGCGATCGTGTCCGGGGCGCAGAACCGGGCCAGCGTGTCGATGTGGCCGTCGGTGTCGTCGCCGCTGAGCTGGCCCTCCTCGATCCACAGGACCCGCCGCGTGCCGAGCAGTTCCGCGAGACGCGCCTCGATCGCGGCGCGGGTCAGGTGCGGGTTGCGTTTCGGATCCACGAGGGTGCGGGTCATCGCGAGCAGGGTTCCGTCGCCGTCCGTGTCGATGGCGCCCCCTTCGAGAACCAGGTCCTGCTGCCTCAGCGGGATGTCGCCGAAGACCCCGGCCTGGTGAAGGACCTGCGTGATCCGATCGTCGAGCCCGGCCGGGAACTTGGCGCCCCAGCCGTTGAACCGGCAATCGAGCAGCAAGGGCCGGTCCCCGTCGAGGACCGTCAGCGGACCGTGGTCACGCGTCCAGGTGTCATTGCTCGGGGCCAATGCGAGATGACGCTGCCGGGACGGGATGTCGGCCGCGTCGAGACGCGCCGCGATCTGCTCGCGATGGGCGGCGTCGCGGCAGACGATCAGCACCGGCTCGTATGCCGCGATCGCCGCCGCGAGTTCCGTGTAGAGCCCCTCGATCTGCGCGAGTTGCGGACGCCAGGCCGTCTCGTCGTGCGGCCAGGTGAGCATGACGGCGCTGTGCGGTTCCCATTCAGCGGGCAGGCGGGGCATCCAGATGGTCCTCGAGGTCGAGAAAACGGCCTTTTCGTTATCCTAGCCGGAAAGGGGATTGGGGCCAACCGACCGCGCTACTGATAGAATGCCGCGCCATGCTGCTCTCGGTTCGACACAGGTTCCTATTCGTCCACATCGCCAAGACCGGCGGAACGAGCGTGCGCGCGGCCCTCGAGGGCCGGCGCTGGCGCGACCCCTGGTACCCGGCCCAGTTTCTGTGCAGCCGCCTCAGTCACCTGAGCGGCCATCGCCTCGCGATCAAGCTGCCGCGCCATGCCAAGGTGATCGCCGCCAAGGAGCTGTTGCCGCGAGAGTTTTTCGATTCATTGTTCAAGTTCGCGTTCGTTCGCAACCCCTGGGACCTGCAGGTCAGCTCCTTCCATCACATCCGCCGCGAGCGGCCGCAGTTCCTGGGCGGGCATCAGGATTTCGCCGACTTCCTGCGCTGGAAGCTCGATCCAGAGCGGCCTTATCAGTATCACCTGGATACCTCGATCGAACGCCAGAGCGACTATCTGATCGACCTCGATGGCCGGACCCTCGTCGACTTCGTTGGCCGTTACGAGCGTCTCGCCGAGGATTTCAGGATCGCCTGCGACCGGATCGGGATCCCGACGCCGAGCTTGCCGCATCGTCGCCGAGCGGCGGACCGAACCACCGATTATCGGTCCTATTACGACGATGACACGGCCGCGTTGATCGCTCGTCACTTCGCGCGCGACATCGCGCTGCTCGGCTACCGTTTCGATCCGGATTGACCATCGTGACGCAGCGCCCATCTATCTGAATATCGAATGAGACGGAGACGACGATGAAGTTGCCACCCTTCCAGCAGGTCGCCGATGGGATCTACTGCGTCGAGACCGGCCTGTACCGTCATGGTTTGGCCGCCTGTTATCTGGTTCGCGAGGGCGATCGGCTGGCGTTCGTCGATACCGGGACCGCGCGCACGGCGCCGGCGTTGCTGGCGCTGATCGGCGAGCTCGGGCTCGACCCCTCGGCGGTCGACTATGTGATTCCGACTCACGTGCATCTCGATCACGCCGGTGGGTCCGGCCAGTTGATGCAAGCCTGTCCGAATGCGCGGCTCGTGATTCACCCCAAAGGCGCGCCGCACATGATCGATCCGGCCAAGCTCATGGCCGGGGCCATGCAGGTCTACGGCGAGGAGGCCTTCGCGCGCGACTTCGGCGAACTGGTCCCGGTCCCGGAGGAACGGGTCTGGGTCGCTGACGACGGGATGGCGATCGACCTCGCCGGTCGCACCTTGACCTTCATCGACACACCGGGCCACGCGAATCACCATGGCTGCCTGTTCGACGCGACGACGCAGGGCCTGTTCACCGGTGACACCTTCGGGATCTCGTACCGGGAGTTCGATACGGACCAGGGCCCCTTGCTGTTCGCCCCGACGACGCCGGTGGCCTTCGACCCCGAGGTCTGGCTCGAAAGCCTCGATCGGATCATGGCCCTGTCGCCGCGCGAGGTCTATTTGACCCATTATGGCCGGATCGAGGATCCTGCGGGCCTGGTCGACGGCCTGCGTCAGAATATCCGCGATCTCGCGGCGCTGGCGCTGGCCGAAGAGGGGCGCGCCGATGCCGCCCGTCAGTCCCGCCTGGAGCAGGCCGTGACCGCGAATCTGTTCGGCCGGGCGCGCGATCACGGCGTCACCCTGAGCGACGAGGAGCTGCTCAGGTTGTTCAGTGTCGATATTGCCTTGAACGCCCAGGGTCTCGAGGTCTGGTTGCGGCGCCGCGAAAGGCGCGCCACCTCAGCCTGACTCGGTGACCCCGCGATGACCGGTGCACCGCGACGCGGTTCGCGATGTCCGACCCCGTTACAGCGAAGACCATGAAGGATTCAAACGTGCAAGACCCCAAACCCTGGTACGGCCGCCGCGGCGAAGTTCTGGTCGTGATCCAGTTCGCGCTGCTGTTCGGCTTCATCCTGACGCCGGTGTGGAATCCGCTGGCCAGCGCGGACCTGTATGCGGCCCTGGAGCCCGTGCGCTGGGCCGTGCTGATCGTCACCTGGGTGATCGCGCTGATTCTCGGCAGCCTGGGCTCGATGCATCTACGTGAGTACATCACGCCGCTGCCGTATCCGGTCGACCACAGCCGCCTGGTCCAGCGCGGCATCTATGGGATCGTGCGTCACCCCTTGTACAGCAGCCAACTCTTCGCCGCCCTCGGCTGGGTCGTCGTCAACCTGAGCCTGTCGCATCTGGCGGTCCTGGTCGTCGGCTTCCTGTTCTTCAACTACAAGGCCTCGCGCGAGGAGCGTTGGCTGACCGAGCGTCATCCAGAGTATCCCGGATATGCGCGCCGCGTGCGCAAATTCATCCCCTGGGTCTACTGATCCCCGATCGCCGAACGGGTGCGTGCGGTGGCCCTTTCCGGGCGGATGTCGATCCTGACCAGGCCCGGTTCCGAGCATCGATGGTTGTCTCGGTGCCCGCATTGCCTCGTCGCGACAAGCCCTGAATACACGGCGATTCAGTCGACGACGGGGTGCCGCTGGTCGACCGTCGCGCCGGCACTCCGCGACGGCGTCCAACAGGACCGATAGGGCCTGACGATGCCGGAGCTGCCCGAGGTCGAGACGGCCTGCCGAGGCCTGCGGCCGCACCTGACGGGCGCGCGGATCCTGGCCCTGTCGGTCCGCGATCGCCGACTACGCTATCCGATCCCGGATCACACCGAGAGGATGGTCGCGGGCCAAGGCATCCTCGCGGTGCGCCGTCGCGCCAAGTACCTGCTGTTCGAGCTGGAGCAGGGGACACTGTTGGTGCATCTGGGGATGTCCGGCAGCCTGCGTTTGGTCCCGGCGTCGATGCCACCGGGGTCGCACGATCACCTCGACTTGCGGCTCGATACGGGTCAGACCTTGCGGTTTCATGACCCACGTCGCTTTGGGCTGCTGTTGTGGACGCCAGAGCCGCCGGAGCGGCACCCGCTGCTGCGTGACCTGGGACCCGAGCCGTTGGATCCGGGCTTCGCCGGGGATCACCTCTACCGGGTGGCGCGCGGCCGGCGTCTCGCGGTCAAGCCCTTCATCATGGATGCGCGGATCCTGGTGGGGGTCGGCAACATCTATGCGAATGAAGCCCTCTATCAATCGGGGATTCATCCGGCCCGTCCGGCCGGGCGGATCGCGCTCGCGCGCTACCGGCGACTTGCCGACGCGATCGTCTCGGTGCTCGGTGCTGCAATCGCGCAGGGCGGCACCAGCCTGCGGGATTTCGTCCAGGAGGACGGTCGCCCTGGCTACTTCGCCGTGTCGCTGAAGGTCTACGGCCGTGATGGCCAGGCGTGTCCGGGTTGCGGTCGGACCATCATGCAGCGCCGGATCGGGCAGCGCTCGAGCTTCTTCTGTTCCCGTTGCCAGCGGTGACGTGACGCGAGCCGAGGCTGGCCGATCAACCTCTGTCCGGGGGCGCGACGCAGGTCTTGTCGCAGTCGGCCAGTGTCGCGAAGGGAACCTGAAGCGGACAGTTTCCATAATGAAAGGGCCGACAGCGATTCTCCCAGTAATCGTAGTAATAGCCGACTCGGTTGCCCGAACAGAGATCCAGATCCGGTACATCGAGGCAGCGCACCGGGAGCAGGTCCGGATCCTTCGTCGGGGTGCTCACACAGCTGGTGACGAGGAAGATGACAAGGATGGCGGTCGTGACGGGCGCGCGACGGGTTGCAGGCATGACTCTGGCTGGATGAACGGGGATCGTGGTCAGCGTGGCGGCGGGTGTGTGGCCGTGATGCCGCCGAGAGCGAGGCGCGACACCACCCAGTGACATCATTGTGTCATCTTGTCTCGGCACTGGGCAACGGCTACCGCACACGGCCGATGGCCTTCTCTGGGCCGAGGAGTTCGATGAGAATCGCACCGAACGGCGAGTCGTGACGTCCCCGAGGGTGTGCCGCGCGGGCTGTCGTTTAGCGCGCGAACCGAGCCTCGAACAGGGCGCCGCCGAGTGGGCTGGAGGCGATCCGCACCTCGCCGCCATAGGCCGTGCAGATCTCTCGCGCGACCGCAAGGCCGATGCCGTGACCGGGCATCAACTCATCGGCCCGCACCCCGCGCTCCAGCAGCCGAACGCGCTGCGCCGCCGGTATGCCAGGGCCGTCGTCTTCGATTCGAATGCGCAATCCACGCTCGTCGATCACCCGGACCCGGATCGCTGCACGACACCACTTGAAGGCGTTGTCGAGCAGGTTGCCGACCACCTCCATCAGATCGCCCTCGGGGCCGCGAAAGACGAGCCGTTGGTCGCATTCGATCGCCACCCGAACGGATTTGTCGCGGTGGACCTTGACGAGCACCCTGGCCAGGCGTTCGATGACTTGATGAACCGCGATCGGCGCCGCGAGCCCGGCCGCGGCGCCCGCCCCGGAGCGCGCGCGCTGAAGCTGATAATCGATCAGACGTTCGATCTGTTGGAATTGCGCACGCCAGATCGCCGCGGTTTGTGGCGCCGTGTCGCTGTCGGAGAGCGTCGCGTTGAGGACGGCCAGCGGGGTCTTGAGGCTGTGAGCGAGATCGGCGAGCGCCCGGTCGAGCCGAAGCTGTTGCGCGCGTTCATGGGCGAGCAAGGCGTTCAGGTTGTCGGTAAGGCGCTGGAGCTCGGAGGGATACGGACCTTGCAGCCGCGATTGGTTACCCGCTTCGATCGCGCTGATCTCGGCGGCGACCCGGCGCAGCGGATCCAGTCCCCAGCGCATGACGATGACCAAGGCCGCTAGCAGCAGCAGCGCCATGGTTCCAAGCCAGGTCGCGAGGCTGGTCCGGAAACGGGTCAGCTCCGCATTGAAGGCCGCCAGATCCTCGGCGACGGCGAAGGTCAGCGATTGCGGGACCGGACCGATGGCCCAGACGACCCCGAAACTCTTCATCAGGTAACCATTGTCCGAATCATTGCGGTGCCGGTGCGCGCGCTGTTCGCCGGGTCCGAGCGAGAGATTCGACCAGTCCAGGGACTCGCCGATCACCGACGCGGATTCCCACAGCAGCTGGCCGTCGGGGCCGAGCACCGCCGCGTAAAGCCCCGATCCTGGTCGTTGGAGTCGCGGCTCGGTCGACAGATCAGAGAACTCCAGGACTTCGTCGTCGAATTCGGCGGCCGCCATCAGCAGATAGATCTGGCCCAGCAACCGTTCCTCGCGGGCGGCCTGGGCTGTGTCGCGAAACGCCCGTTCCAGGGCCAGACTGGTCAGGATCAGAAACAAGATCAAGACCGCGCTCGCCGCGACGAGGATTCGGTTGCGCAGCGAGCCCACCGGGCTCAGGTCCCTAGCGTCAGCCGGTACCCGCGACCGCGCAGGGTCTCGATCGGATGCAATGCGCCGGTCGGGTCGAGTTTGCGCCGCAGACGCCCGACCAACACCTCGAGGACGTTGCTGTCTCGATCCTGGTCGTGCGGATACAGGTGATCGGCGAGCTCTTGTTTGGACAAGACCCGCCCTCGCTGGCTCGCCAACCGCTCGAGCAGACGGTACTCGTAGGCCGTCAGGGTCAATTCACGCTCGTCGACCCACACCCGCTGGGCCTTCAGGTCGAGCCGGAGCGGACCGCAGGCAAGCTCGTGGACGGCGCTGGCCAAGGCGCGCCGGAGCAAGGCGCGAAGCCGAGCTTCGAGTTCTTCGATTTGGAACGGCTTGGTCAGGTAGTCGTCAGCGCCGGCCTCGAGCCCCTCGACCTTGTCCTGCCATCGATCACGGGCCGTGAGGACCAGGATCGGTAGCAAGTTGCCAGCTGCGCGCACGCGCTTGATCAAGGTGAGGCCCGAGAGATTCGGCAGCCCCAGGTCGATGATCGCCGCGTCGAAGGGATACTCGGTCGCGAGATACAGCCCTTCGGCCCCGTCGCCGGTCTCCTGGGTCTGGAAGCCGGCCGTGGCCAGTCGGCGACAGACTTGGTGGCGCAGGACCACCTGATCCTCGACGACTAAGATTCGCATGATCTCCGTCTCTGGTCAGCGCCCCGAATCGGGCACGACGATTTCGCGAACCTCGCCATCCCGGGTCAGCACCCGGACCCGATAACCGTTGGACGCGGGCTTCACCGACAAAACCTGGCCGCCGGTTTGTCGCTGCGCCGCTTCGGCGGCCTGGCGTTCGGTCAAGCCACCCCGGTTATTCCCGCCGTCTCGGCGCGCTTCGACGACCTGGCCGAGCAGCGTAAGGGTAACGACGAGGAGCAAGACGGTCAGGCGTTTCATTGTGAGCAGTGCCGATCGAGTCGTGACAGCTGGGCGGTGAGCAAGCCTATGATCGAAAGAATCTACCATACCGGGCGTCAAGGTTGACACGATCGAGCGACGCCTTCGTCGTCCAGGTGGGGCGACGTTGCTCCGCCAGGATCGACACGATTCTAGACGGCTCTTCCTGAACCTATGCTGAACCACAACGAAAAACGGCCGCCGACGGCAAGTATTGGTTCCCTTGCATGGTTCGCCGAGATCAATGACTTTATCATAGCGCTATTGGGAGTAACCCTTATCGGATTAGATCCATGTCAATTGTCTTGCGTTCGGTCGCCATCGCGGCGGCCCTGACGGTCTTGGTCGGCGATATCACCTCGCCTGATGCGGACATCGTGACCGGGGCGGCTGTGGCCGAGATCGAGGTCGCCATGCTCGAGTCGCCTCGAGCCTCGGTCGAGCCGGCGCCTCAGCCGGAGCCGCCTTCGATCCCGAAGAGGGAGTTGGAATGTCTGGCGCTCAACATCTACCACGAGGCCCGTTCCGAGCCGAAGACCGGTCAGATCGCGGTCGCTGCCGTCACCTTGAATCGGGTCCAATCAACGATCTTTCCGGATTCCGTCTGCGCCGTAGTGAAACAGGGCGGGCCGCGGCTCCACCGTTGCCAGTTCTCCTGGTACTGCGATGGCAAGAGCGATGAGCCAACCGAGCGGCGCGCGTGGGACAAGGCTCGCGATCTTGCGTACCGCAGTCTCCTCGGAGCCTTCGATGACCCGACCGGCGGGGCCACGCACTACCATGCCAATTATGTCGATCCGCACTGGGCAGCCGTCTACGAGCCGACGGTACAGCTCGGACGACACCACTTTTACCGCAGTACCGCGTTGCCGAGCCTGCAAGTGGCGCTCGCCGAGTCGACGAGTTCCGTCAATTAGTCGTCGATGCCGGTCGCCGGTGTCGGCCACTGCGAACCCTGGATCGGTCACACCATCTCCGTCCGGCGCGCATTTTGAGGGATAATGAGCACCGTTGGTTCCGACGGTGCGGTCCATGCCCTGGTTCGAGATCGGGCCAGTGCGGTGTACCGAGGAGGTAATCGACAACCGGCGAAGGAGAGAGTCATTGCGATGCCCCAATTGTCCAGGCGCCTAATGCGGTTCTTGGTGCTGTTCTGCCTAATGCCGGCCTCGGTGGCGGCCGAGCCGCGCGTGGCGGAGATTTCGGTCGGCGCCGTTGCACTCGCCGTCGAGCTCGCTTACGACGAATCCAGTCGGCAGCTTGGACTGATGCATCGGGAATTCTTGCCGGCCGATCGCGGCATGCTCTTCATTTTCCCGCTCGAGCGTCGGCATTGTATGTGGATGCGCAACACCTGGATTCCGCTGTCGGTCGCCTTCGTCTCATCATCGGGCCGGGTCCTCAACATCGCTGACATGACGCCCCTGAGCGATGCCACTCACTGTGCTGCTGCGCCGGCGCGTTATGCGCTGGAGGTCAACCAGGGGTGGTTCGATGGACATGGGATCGCGCCCGGTCAACTGATCGAGGGCTTGGAGTCGTTACCGGTTGCTCGCTGACGGGGTTCGGTGTGGGTGTCCGCCTCTGGTGCCGTCTCTGGCTCTGTGCATTGCGCGCGCTGTCTTCATCCGGTTGGTCGCTCCCGTGACAGCCATGTCGAGGAGCCCAAGCGGTCTTCGGAACGGAGGCTCATTCCTCCTGCTGGTGGCGCTGCTGTTGGCCCCGATGGCCCGCTCGGCGACGTCGCCCCTCACGGTGACCGATGATTTGGACCGGATCGTCACGCTGTCGACACCGGCCGAGCGGATCGTCAGCCTCGCCCCGCACGTCACCGAGAACCTGTTCGAGATCGGCGTCGGCGAACGGATCGTCGGGACCGTCAGCTTCAGCGATCATCCGCCGAGCGCGCTGTCGATTCCACGGATCGGCGGTTATCATCAGCTCGATCTGGAGCGGATCATCGCGTTGCGGCCGGATCTGGTCGTCGCCTGGCACAGCGGAAACCCCCGCGCGCAGACCGAGCGCCTCGAACATCTCGGGTTGACGCTCTACTACAGCGAACCCCGCGCGCTGGAGGACCTCGCTAGCAGCCTGGAGCGTTTGGCCGTCCTTGCCGGGCGGCCTGAGCAGGGCCGGGTTCGGGCACAGGAAGTGCGTGCCGGCTTCGATCGGTTGCGCGAACGTCACGCCGCGCGGCCTCCGGTTCGGGTCTTCTACCAGGTGTGGGACGAGCCCTTGATGAGTGTGAATGAGACCCACCTGATCGATGCCGTGATTCGGCTGTGTGGCGGCAGGAATATCGTTGGGCATCTCGAGAGTCTGGCCCCGCGCCTCGATTTGGAGGCGGTTCTGGCGGCTGATCCCGAGGTGATCGTCAGCGGTGGCATGGGTGAGGACAGGCCGGATTGGCTGAATGACTGGCGCCGCTGGACCGGATTGACCGCGGTGCGCCGCGACAACCTGTTCTTCATTGCGCCGTCGCTGCTGCAGAGGCCAACGCCGAGGATCCTGCTTGGTGCGCAACAGGTTTGTGACCACCTGGAAACGGCCCGGGCACGGCGCGCCGAGGACAGCTGGTGATCGCTCCGGTGTCGGCCGGCCGGATCCTGATCTGGCTGATACCGGCCTCGTTGGCCAGTCTGATCGCGGCGGTTGCGATCGGCAGCGTACCGATCACCCCGTCCGATCTGGCGGCGGTGCTGCTCGGCGGAGGGGATCCGCTTCACCAGGTCCTGGTATGGCAACTGCGTCTGCCGCGCGCCTTGGCCGCGTTCGCCACCGGTGGGCTGTTGGCACTGGCCGGGGCCTTGATGCAGGTGCTGTTGCGCAACCCGCTGGCCGATCCCTATGTCCTGGGTCTATCCGGCGGGGCGGCCGTCGGCGCCCTGCTCGCGATGCTCGCTGGCCTCGGCCTCGCGATCGTGTCGGGTGCGGCATTCGTCGGCGCTTTGACCTCGACGCTGCTGGTCTTCGGGCTGGCCCATGGCACCGGCAGTTGGACGCCCGCGCGTCTGTTGTTGACCGGTGTCGTGGTGGCCGCCGGGTGGGGGGCCGTGATCAGCTTTCTGTTGGCGGTCAGCCCGAACAGCGAACTGCCCGGCATGCTCTATTGGTTGATGGGCGACCTGTCCCACGCGCGGGATCCGCGTCTCGCTTGGCTGGTGCTGATCCTGGTCCTGTTGGCGGCCTGGCCCATGGGGCGGACCTTGAACGTATTGGCCCGCGGACCCTTGCAGGCGGCCGCATTGGGGGTCGCGGTGCGGCCGTTGGAATGGAGCCTCTACCTGTCCGCGTCGCTGGTCACGGCGGTCGCCGTGACCCTGGCCGGCACGGTCGGCTTCGTCGGACTGATCGTGCCGCACCTGCTGCGCCTGGTGATCGGCAACGATCAAAGGCTGATCTTGCCAGCTGCGGCGTTGGCCGGCGGAACCCTGCTGACCCTTGCCGACACCATGGCCAGGACCCTGCTGGCGCCCGAGCAACTGCCGGTCGGTGTCATCACTGCGCTGCTTGGTGTGCCGGTGTTCCTGTATCTGCTGCACCGGAGCCGCTGATGGATGTAGCGTGGGGGCCGACGATGCGCGTCGCGCCGACCGGGTCCATCGGGTTGACCGCCGGGTCTGCGCTGCTCGAAGCCCGTGATCTCGTCATCGATATCCCCGAGCGTGGCGATGGCGCGCCCTTGAACCTGCCCATTCGCGCCGGTTCCTGTTGGGGGGTGCTTGGCCCTAACGGGGTGGGCAAGACGACGTTGCTGCATACCTTGGCCGGACTACGACCCGCCCGGCGTGGCCAGTTGTGGCTCGATGGCGAACCCATGACGGAGATGCCCCGGCGGGTCGTCGCCCAGCGCCTGGCACTGGTCTTCCAGGATCGCCATGATGGCTTTCCGGCGACGGTTCTCGAAACGGCCTTGATCGGTCGTCATCCCTACCTCCGCCCATGGCAGATGGAGACCGCGGCCGACTATGCCGCGGCGCGCTCGGCCCTGATCCGGGTCGGTCTCGGGGGATTCGAGCGTCGCGCGCTCGACACCCTGTCCGGCGGCGAGCGTCAGCGGCTGGCCATTGCGACGGCCTTGACCCAGGATCCGGCGCTGTTCCTGTTCGATGAGCCGACCAACCATCTGGATCTTCACCATCAGGTCGCGGTCCTGGATCTGGTCCGCGGGCTGGTCCAGACAGGTCGCGCCGCGGTGATGTCGCTGCATGATCTGAATCTAGCCGCTCGCTACTGCGACCATCTGCTGTTCCTCTATCCCGATGGCGCGGCCTGTTGGGGGGCGGCCCGGGCCATGCTGGTCCCGACGGCCTTGGAGCGGCTTTTCGGTCAGACTCTGGTGGCCGGCGAGGTCGACGGCCAGCCGGTGTTCCTGCCGGCGCGTCGAGCTTGAGAGACAGTCCGGCCGGGACGAGACAGCGGATGCGCTCGGCCTCGGACGCACGGGCCAGCCGGTTCCCGCCGTCTCGCGGGGATCCGCAAGCGTGGGCGCGAGCGGCCCCGGCCACTCTGGCCGGGGCCGCTCGCAAAGGCTCGTTGGGGTGAGCGCGGCTCGTCAGCGTGTCTCGGTCGCTGACGACTGGGCACCTGGAATCCACTCATCCGACCAGCCGCTGAAAAACACGACGGCGAATACCACCCAGGCTGCGCACAACAGGACTAAAAGCTTCGTATCCATAACTGTCACCTTCTTCGTTGGTTTGGCGAAATGCGGACGGTCCAGCAACGGGAGCGGTCCGGCCGATACCAGGCATCGGCGCTACGCGTCCGGGATAGGGGTGATATCGATCGTCCCGACGCTCTTCACATGGGGTTGGTGCGACCGTCGGCGAGAGGGATCTCGCCGCCGAGCCTACAAGGATCTATTCACGACATGTCGCGACAAGGCCATGCGAGGATTGATGCGAGCATCGATACGAATGAGGAAGGCGTTTGAACGGTCGAACCCTTGCATCGGCATGGGCCCGACATCCCCTCTAGGAAAGCGGCCAGGACCCCGATCAGGGATCGCGCAGGGACCGCATCCGGCTGGATGACCAGAACCCCCGCCACATCGGCGAAGGCTACGCGCATGCTACGCCCGGCCTGCGCCCTTTGCAATCGCCGCTTCAGGGCACCTTGAAAAATTCGAGGTGCCCGCGCGGGGCAAGGATGCCCCGCCATTTTCAGTCGCCTAAGCGACTGAAAATGAAGCGAAGCGGAAATCGCATTTTCGCTTCGCGTCTTGAAAAATTGCCCGGATGGCAATTTTTCAAGGTCCCCTTCAGAGGGCCAGCCCTGGGCAGCGAAGCCGCGTTGGCTGACGGATCTCGCCGGCCGCGGTGCCATGGGTCCTCATCTCGAGGCGGCAGGTCCCCTGACCGGGTCGCCGTGCCGTCGATCCGATCCTTGCGTTGGTCCTAATGGCTGCGGCGCATCAGCTTCAAGATCTTGAGGTTGATCACGATGAAGCGAACGAACTGCCAGATGACGGAGGTTCGCATGTACTTGGTGAACCGCGTGGGGACGGGCGGATAGTAGGCCTGCTGATAGGGCTCTCGATTCTTGACGGCCATGGATGTCTCGCGCAAAAGTCGATGGAAAGGAGCGAAAAGCCCGGCGTGATCGTCAATCGGGCAAGACCGACCAGCCGGGTCGCAGCTTGGCCTGATAGATGAAGACATGATGCAGGATGTACTTCATCCAGTGCCCGGCCAACCCGACCTCACCGAAGGTCAGGTCCATGTCGCGGCCGTAATCCGGGTATTTCTCGTAGTCGGGCACCACCGGGAAGACCGTCATCGTGGCCGCGGTGCCCTTGAAGATGTGCGAGCCCGTCGATGCGACGCAGGCCGCCCCGATCTCGGCCATCGATGCCGTGTGCGTCGGTTCCGCGGCGCCGTTCAGCATGTCTCGAATGCTTGCGGCGACGGCCTTGCCCATGCTGGCCGAGGGCATGCCGGTGCGAGGCGGTGTCGGGTTGATCGGCGTGCCGTTCGCGCTCTTCATCGGCTTGCTGATCAGATGCGGCGGCGCGAACGCGATGCCGACCGCGAAGATGTTCTTGTACTCGGGTGTCTGATAGGTTCTCGGCCAGTCGTCCTTGCTCCACTCCTCATAAGGCTTGATCCGATAGTCGGCGTCGACCTTCATGAAACCGTTGGGGGCGAACAGGCGTTCGGTGATCTCATTACCGGCCTTGTCGAAGGCCTCGAGCGGAACCCCGGCGAAGGGCGGGATCAGCATCGCGAAATCGTATTCGATCTCGTGCATGGTCCCGTCGAGCAGCTCGTAATGGATTCGGTCGGGTTCGATCCGGGTGACGTGGGCGCGGGTGATCCACTCCATGCCGCGTTCGACCATCAGGGACTCGGCGAAGATCTTGCCGTTCGTGATGTAGCCGCCGCGTTTGATATGGACGCCACCCATGCCGAAGTCGCCCAGCTCGTATTCGTTGCTGAGCCAGACGATGCGCGCCTTGTCACGAACCCTCGCCTCGCGCAAGGCGTGATCGATGTTGTAAATGTATTCGAAGGCCGCTCCCTGGCATGTACAAAGGCCATGGCCGGTACCGACGACCAGGGTCTTACGCTGTCCGGCCTGCATTGCCTTGATCGCCGCCTGCAGGCGCTCATTCGCGTCCTTGGCATGATCCGGCGTACAGACCGAAGTCGTGTAACCCTTTTCCGGTCCCAGGCCCGGTGTCGCATCGAAGTTGAGTCTGGGGCCCGTCGCATTGACCAGATAGTCGTAGCCGATGCGAGCCGTCTCCCCCACCTTCTGTGGATCCGTGTACTCGATGGTTACGTACGGGGTGTTGCTGTCCGGTCCCCCTTCCGGATGGATCGACAGGGCGCGGGCCAGGTGAAACTCGACGCCGATCTTGCGGTAGATCGGTGCCAAATCGAAGGTGACTTGGCGTTCGGTCATCTCGCCAACGCCGACCCAGATGTTCGATGGAATCCAATTCCACTTGGGTTTCGGGGAGGCCACGATGATTTGGTGTTCCTTTCCAGCCCATTTATTGAGGTAGCGGGCCACCGTGTGACCGGCGATGCCGGCACCCAGTATCAGTATTCGCGCCATACGGGACTCCGTGGTGAGACGACCTGGCAGCCAAGCGGCGGTTACCGCTTGGCTTTGGCGCCAGGAAAGTGGTGCGTGTCAAGGATCATGGGCCTGGCGGACGGTTCCAAGCACAGGCACGTGCGGGGCGCGTCGCGCATCGGTCTCGTCATTGACTACTCCCGATTCGATGCATCGGCTTGCGATCGGTTCACTCGCCCGCCCGCGGTGAGGGCGATGGACCGTGCGCGTGCGGGTCCTGGATCGCCCCTATCATAGCACCAGAGCCAGCGCCACCCGTGCAGGCCAGGCTGCACTCGTGGTCCCGGGGGCGGCGGGTGGCGACGCAGCAACGACGTGATGACCTTCATCGGGAGAGACCATGATCCAGATCCTTTACATCAGCTCCGCGACGCAGCCCATGTCGACGCAGGACCTGTTGGGACTTCTCGGGGAATGTCGCGAGAAGAACGCCGGGGTCGGTGTCACCGGCATGCTGCTCTACGGCAACGGGACCTTCCTGCAGGTGCTCGAAGGCGACGAGACGGTCGTCGACGATCTGTATGACCGGATTCGTCGGGATCCGCGTCACACTGACCTGCAGATCCTGCATCGCCGAGTGATCGAGCGACGCCAATACTCGGATTGGAGCATGGGTTTCAAGCGGCTCTCCGACCGCGAGCTGAAGGGGGTCGAGGGTCTGCGGGATTT
This sequence comes from Thioalkalicoccus limnaeus, assembly GCF_041197575.1. Classification (NCBI taxonomy): domain Bacteria; kingdom Pseudomonadati; phylum Pseudomonadota; class Gammaproteobacteria; order Chromatiales; family Chromatiaceae; genus Thioalkalicoccus; species Thioalkalicoccus limnaeus. Next base: position 223,957 of record NZ_JBDKXB010000004.1, read on the forward strand.
TCACGAGAGCGACTTCACGCCGGCCTATCTACTTCAACACAGCGATGTCGTCGACAGCCTGATGGAGCATTTCCGCCGCGAGCGCGTCAAGTCGATCGGCCAGGGCGAACTCGGGGTCAACGAAGACGACCCGATGATCAACATTCTCCACCGGATCATTCGCGGGGCCGTCCGAGTCCTCGCGGTCCTGATGGTCGTGACCATCCTGTGGGGTGTCGTCGATGTCGTTTATGTCCTGTACACGAAAGTGCTGGGGCCATCCTTCATGGATTGGCAGGCGCGCGACATCATCGTGACCTTCGGCGCCTTTCTCGCGGTGCTGATCGCGATCGAGATCTTCATGAACATCACGCTCTATCTGCGCGATGATGTCATCCATGTCCGGTTGGTCATCGCGACGGCACTGATGGCGATCGCACGAAAGGTCATCATCTTCGACTTCGAGAAGATCGAGCCCATGTACATCCTCGCGACGGCCGCCGTGGTCCTGGCGCTCGGCATCGTCTACTGGTTGATGGACAACCGAACGATCGGGTTCGGTGGAGGCGCCCGTCACGGCGGCGGGCGTACCTCGTAACGGTAGCCGACACCGTAGACCGAGTGGATCAGTTCCTCGCCGGGCCGCAACTCGGCGAGCTTGCGCCGCAGCTTCTTGACATGGCTGTCGATGGTCCGGTCGGAGACGATGCGTTGGTCGCGATAGATCCGATCCATCAGGTGGTCGCGGCTGAAAACCCGGCCGGGCACCCGATGAAGGGTCGCGAGCAATGCGAACTCGACCGCGGTCAATTCGATCTCGCGGCCTGCGGCACGCACGCGCAGTTGGGCCTCGTCGAGTTCGATCGGGTCGTCGCCGTCCGGTGGCCCAGCGGCCGTGGCCCGGCGCAGCACGGCCTTGACGCGGGCGACGACCTCGCGCGGACTGTAGGGTTTGCAGATGTAGTCGTCGGCCCCGAGTTCGAGGCCGAGCAACCGGTCGATCTCCTCGACCCGCGCCGTCGTCATGATGATCGGCACCTGGCTGAAGCGGCGGATTTCGCGACACAGGCTCAGGCCATCCTGGCCCGGCAACATCAGGTCGAGCAGGATCAATGCGGGCGCCTGTTCGCGGACCCAGGCCACAACCTCCCGGCCGTCGCCGATCTGGTGGGTATGGAAACCGGCCGCCTCCAGATAATCGGCCAGCAGGCGGGCGAGGCGCGCCTCGTCTTCGACGATCAGCAGTGTGTCCATCATCATCGACCGCCCCTCCTCAGCGACGAATCGTCGGAAACTCGAGTCGGATCGCGAGTCCGCCGCTCGCCGCAGCGGCGGCGCTGATCCGGCCATCGTGGGCCGCAACGATGTTCCGGCAGATGGCCAGCCCCAGCCCGGCCCCGCCGCTGTCGCGGTTGCGCGAGGACTCGGCACGGTAGAGCCGATCGAACAGGTGCTCGAGGGCGGCGGCCGGCACGCCCGGCCCGGTATCTTCGAATAGGATGCTCAGCATCGCGCCCTCGCTGCATGCCGTCACCGTCAGGTGGCCGCCGGGATCCGTGTATTGAAGGCTGTTCTGCAGCAGGTTTCGAAAGAGCTGTGATAGCCGTTGTGCATCGCCCAGTATCCGGGTCGGCTCGGTCGAATCGGGCCGAAATCGGATCGTCAGCCCAGCCGCGGCGAAGCGCGCGGCGAAGGCCTCGCAATCGGCCGCGAGGATCGCGAGTGGATCGACCGGCTCCTTACGATAGCTCAAGGCCCCGAGATCCGTCATCGACAACTCGTAGAGATCCTCGACGAGGCGGCCGAGGCGCAGCGTGTCGGCATGCAGTGCCGCGATGGCCTCTTGATCGAGCAAGCGGACCCCGTCTTGCAGGGCCTCGATTTCAGCACGCAGCAGCGCGAGAGGCGTGCGCAGCTCATGCGAGATGTCGGCGACCCATTGGCGGCGAGCCTGTTCATGACGTTCGAGGGCCTGAGCCAGCGCGTTCAGGTCCTGGCCGAGGCGGCCCAGCTCATCGCCGCCATGCGTCACGGCGCGAGCCTGATAGTCACCCGCGGCCAGACGCCGCGTCGTCGCCTGAAAGCCGCTCAGTGGTTGCGCGAGGCGCCGTGCCAGCAACCACGCGAGCAGCCCGGAGAGCCCGATCATGCCGAGCGCGACGACGACCAGGGCCATCGTCTGGCGCTCGAGAAAGCGCAGCTCATCGACCTCCGTGATTACGGGCCCAGGCACCAGGGCCAGGCTTCCGACCGGGCGCCCGTCGACCGCCACGGGATAGCGTCGTGCGTTCGGCAGTAACGCCTCCCGGCCGTAGAGGATGGCCCCGTCGCCATCGAGGAGCATCAGACGCAGTCCGACCGGGGTCGGTTGGCCCCTGGCGTAGCGCTGCTCCAGCACATTTTCCGGGGGCCAGAGGCTGGTTTGTCGGTCGGTTCCCAGCCATTGGCGATGGCCTGGTTCCCCCGCCGAACGCCGGTAACGCCCATGGAGGCCGAGACCGCGCCCCGTCAGTGCACCAATCCACAGCGCGCGGTTGGTCGCCAGCTCCGACCAGCCATCGTCGCGCCTGTAGATCTCGGCGAGGCGTTGCGTCACCTGGTCGATGTAGTCCGCCTGCCGGGTCTCGGCCAGTTCGATGAGCCCCTGGCGAAAGGACCAGTGCGTGAACACGAGCATGGTCGTCGCGACCAGCAGGCTGGTCAGCAGCAGCGTCAGAAAGAGTTTGGTCCGGATCGAGAGGGTCACGGGTCAGCTCCGACGTACTGGTCTGATCTGTCCTTCTGCTTTCGACCACCGATGTTGGCGTGCGAGCCCGGCGCATCTCACCCCGCTGATCGCCGGACCTCGTTCGGGCGCCAGCAGGCGTCCGGCATCAGGTGCAGCGATCGATACCGGCCGCGTCGCCCGGTGCGCCCCGCGCTCCTGCCGAGTCCGCCCGTGAGCATGGCTAGCCGCGCGGTCCTCGGCGCACACGGATACCCACAGTTGTGCACATGCCGCGGAAACAGCCGCGAGACCGCGGTCCGCGGCCCGCGGTCTTTGGGTGTGGTTTTCCATAGCCATGTTTTTCAAGAAATTTCAAGATTGAAGGAAAACTGGTCAATCTGTTCGCGGCCCTTTTCCGACGGGCGGTTGCCGTCATTGGACAAGGCTTGTTCACAGAGTTATCCACAGCCTCTGTTGGTATCCCGGATTTTGGCTTAACCGGATTCTCTTTGCCGTTTCGTTTCTACTTTTTGCATAAAATATCATTTCTACGCATATGATATATATGCGTATACTGAGGAAAGGCGCCTGCTGACATGGCGGCCTGTCGCAAAAAACCCTGAGATGTCAGTGGATCGCGCTCAGACGCTCCCGAGGGAAGCATCTGAACGATTCGGCGCCTCCCGTGCAGGGCTGGAGCACCGCCGGGTTCCTGCGCGATGCGTATCGGTTCAGCAAGAATCGGTGCATTCGTAGGTCCGGTTAGCGTCGCATTACCCGACTTCGTGGGCTGGCAGGTGGCCCCGGATGCAACCGGTAGGGGCTTCCGGGTGCCCAGCCCAAGGTGTCGCCGAGCGCCCTCGCCCATGAGGAAATGGCACCAAACAGAATGCAGCTCATCGCCCATCCTCGGCTTTCAGAAGTCTCTCGGCTACCGCGATCGCCTCTTCTACCGAGTCGCAGATCTCCTCCTTCCTCAGGTGCTCTGTGACGCCGACGGCGTCGAGGGTCTTGCGGGTGTCCCCCGTCGCTCCGGCGAGCAGGATGCGCACCCTCTGTGCCTCGGCGCCGGTGATGACTTCGTCGATGGCCATGGCGGCTGTGACATCGATCCTCGAGGCGGCTTGCAGGTCGAGGATCAGGATCTCGCTGCCTGGGGACATCATGCCGATCTGACGAGTCAACCCGCGTGCCGACGCGTAGGAGTAGCGGCCTTCCAGGTGAATGACGAAGGCGCGCGGTTCCAGCGCGGCGAGGCGAAGGACCAGATCGGGGGCCAGACGGCCATGGTCGGCATGGACGCCCTTGAGCTCCTCGCGGCTCATCCAGTCGGCGGTCACGAGCGCGGCGACGATCAGGCCGACGGCCACGGCGGTAATCAGATCCACGAAAACGGTGAGACTCAGTGTGATGAGCATCACCGCCACCTTGTCGCGCGGCACCCGGCCGATGCGTTTGAGAAAGCCCCAGTCGATGATGTCCCAGCCGACCTTGAGCAGGATACCGGCCAGGACGGCCAGCGGGATGCGCTCGGCCAGCGGCGCCAGACCGAGCACCAACGACAGCAGGATCAGCGAATGCAGCATCCCCGAGCGTCGGCTGTGGCCCCCGGCGCGCACGTTGACCACGGTGCGCATGGTGGCGCCGGCGCCGGGCAGGGCGCCGACCAAGCCGGCGGCCATGTTGCCGATGCCCTGGCCCATCAGTTCGCGGCTCGGGTCATGACGGGTTCGGGTGATCGAGTCGGTCACCAGCGAAGTCAGCAGGCTGTCGATGCAACCGAGCAGCGCCAGCACGAGGGCCGGCTGCAGGATGCGGGCTAGGTCATCGAGTGCCACCACCGGCAGGGTCAGCGTCGGGAGTCCGGTCGGCACTTCGCCGATGACCGGCACCGTCCCGAACCAGAACAACGCCAGAAGGGTCCCGGCGATCAAGGCGGCCAGCGGCGCTGGGAACAGGCGGTTCAACGCCGGGGGCCAGAGCACCATGATGGCCAGTGCCACGAAGCCGACGACCAGCGCCTGGACATTGATGTTGGCCATCGCATCGGGCAGAAGACGCAATGCGGCCACTGGTCCGCCGGCACCATCGGCGCCGAGCAACGGCAGCAGCTGCAGCACGATGATGATGATGCCGATGCCGGACATGAAGCCGGAGATCACCGAATAGGGCGTGTAGGCGATGTAGCGCCCGACCCGGATCACACCGAGAAGGAACTGAATGGCACCGCCGAGGAATACGATGGCGAAGGCCGTGGCCAGGCTGTCGGCGTATTGCGCCACCACGGCGGCCATCACGACGGTCATCGGCCCGGTCGGTCCGGACACCTGGGCCGGGGTACCGCCGAACAGCGACGCAAAGAAGCCGACGGCGATTGCGCTGTATAGACCCGCCATGGGGCCGAGTCCGGATGCGACGCCGAAGGCGAGCGCGAGTGGCAGCGCGATCACGGCCGCCGTGATGCCACCGAAGACATCGCCACGCAGGGTCTTGTGTTGCATACAGGTAGTGGGAAGGGTAAACCCTTAATGCTACGCTTCGCCCGAGGTTTTGTCCGGTCCCGTATGCAAGCGTCCTTTGACCTGGTCGAGAACCATCCGGGTTGCCATGTGGCGCGCGGCTTGCGGACGCTGGCTCCCACCGCGGTACCCTGGGCACGGCGCGGCACGACGACCCGGCGCGGATTCGCGGTTCCCCGATATCGATGGCGCCCGGCGTCGAGTTTTCCCGTTGGGCGGGCCGGATCGGCTATAATCGCGCTCCCATTGGCTCCGACGATCTCCCTTTCGCGGCTCGGGGATACCCCGGTCAGCGGACCTTTCGGCCCAGCCCCTTCATCCAGCCCGCGCCTTGGAGCGCCCCGCGCGTGATCGAGCAGCTTCGAAATATCGCCATCATCGCCCACGTCGATCATGGTAAAACCACCCTTGTCGATCAGTTGTTGCAGCAGTCGGGGACACTCGGCGAGCGTTTCGGGCCGGTCGAGCGCGTGATGGACTCCAATGATCTGGAGCGTGAGCGCGGCATCACGATCCTGTCGAAGAACACAGCGCTTCGCTGGCGCGACTACCGCATCAATATCGTGGATACACCGGGCCACGCGGATTTCGGCGGCGAGGTCGAACGGGTCCTGTCGATGGTCGATTCGGTGCTGCTGCTCGTCGACGCGCAGGAAGGGCCGATGCCGCAGACCCGCTTCGTGACCAGCAAGGCCTTCGCGCACGGCCTGCGGCCGATCGTCGTCATCAACAAGATCGACCGGCCGGGCGCCCGTCCGAACTGGGTGATCGATCAGGTCTTCGAGCTGTTCGACCGGCTCGGAGCGAACGACGAGCAGCTCGATTTCCCGATCGTCTACGCGTCGGCGCTGAACGGCTATGCGGGATTGACCGATGATGTCTCCGGCGGCGACATGACGCCGCTGTTCGAGGCCATCGTCGCGCATTGTCCGCCGCCGGATGTCGACCCGGAGGGCCCGTTCCAGATGCAGATCTCGACGCTCGATTACAGCTCGTTCGTCGGCGCGATCGCGATCGGGCGCATCCGGCGCGGCCGTGTTCGGCCGAATCAGCCGATCGTCGTCGTCAAGCGCGAGGGCGATCGCCAGCGGGCCCGGATCGGTCTCGTCTATGGGTACCTCGGGCTCGAGCGCTTCGAGGTCGCGGAGGCCAGCGCCGGCGACATCATCGCGCTGACCGGGATCGAGGCGCCCAACGTCTCCGACACCCTGTGCCATCCGGAGCTGGTCGAGCCGTTGCCGCCGCTGGCCATCGACGAGCCGACCGTGACCATGACCTTTCAGGTCAACACCTCGCCGTTCGCCGGCCGCGACGGCAAGTACCTGACCTCGCGTCAGCTCAAGGAGCGGCTCGAGCGCGAGCTGATCCACAATGTCGCACTGCGCGTCGAGGAGGGTTCGGACCCGGAGAAGTTCCGCGTCTCCGGACGCGGCGAGCTGCACCTGTCGATCCTGCTCGAGAACATGCGGCGCGAGGGCTACGAACTGGCCGTCTCGCGTCCCGAGGTCATCTTTCGCGAGGTCGACGGCGAGATCTGCGAACCCTACGAGCAGCTCACCGTCGATGTCGAGGAGGGCTCGCAGGGGGCCATCATGCAGGCCCTCGGCGAGCGGCGCGGCGAGCTCAAGGACATGGTCCCGGACGGTCGTGGTCGGGTGCGGCTCGACTACGAGATCCCGTCGCGCGGCCTGATCGGGTTTCAGACCGAGTTCATGACGCTGACCTCGGGCACCGGCCTCAAGTACCATGTCTTCGACCACTATGGCCCGGCCAATCGCGGCGGCATCGCGCCGCGCCGCAACGGCGTGCTGATCTCGAACGCGACCGGCAAGGCGCTCGGTTATGCGCTGTTCAACCTGCAGGAGCGGGGTCGCATGTTGATCTCGCCCGGCGAGGAGGTCTACGAGGGCCAGGTCGTCGGGATCCATTCGCGCGACAACGACCTGACGGTCAATCCACTGAAGGCCAAGCAGTTGACGAACATCCGCGCCGCCGGCTCGGACGAGAACATCCTGCTGACGCCGCCGATCCGCTTCACGCTCGAGCAGGCGCTGGAGTTCATCGAAGACGACGAACTCGTCGAGATCACGCCGCGCGCGATTCGCGTCCGCAAGCGTTACCTGAAGGAGCACGAACGCAAGCGGGCGAGCCGGTCTTGACGAGCTCGATAGCGCTGCTATCCGCGCGCTGATGGTGTTCGGGCGTCGGCGGCTGATCTCGCAATGGCGCCATACAGCGTTGTCGTTTGCGTGCGGCCACCCGCGCTGGGGCATTTCGCAGGGGCGGGCAGGCGCCGTCGGCGGGTCGCAGGGCGGTCAATGATCCCTGGCCGCGAGCACCCGAGCGACCATCGCCGCGCGTGTGCGCACGCCGAGCTTGACGAAGATGCGTCGAAGGTACGAGGAGACCGTCCATTCACTGAGGCGAAGCCGATGCGCGATCTGTTTGTTGCCGTGCCCCTCGGCGACGAGTGCGGCCACCTGCAGTTCGCGCGGGGTCAGCAAATCCACTGGCGCGGGCAAGGGGTTTGGATCCTTGCTCGGTGCTGCGCGCAGTATCAGATACCGGTGCCCGAACAGCGAGCAATTGCCGATCACCTGCCCGGCGATCGGACGGCTACCAGTGGGACCCGAGGACTCGTTCCCTGATACCTCTTCCTCTGGCACGACCGCGCAGAGGGTCTCCCGGATCCGGAACTCGACGATCGCCTTCATGACATGGTTCCTCGTCCGTTAAGCGAAGGAGGGCCGAAGCTGCCATGCGTCCCGCGGTCGAGCCTTGCTGCTTCTCTTTTTGGTCGGAAATGACGATAGCACAAACGGTATCGGAATTGATCCTCGATGACCGTGAGCTTTTCCCGACGTCGACGCTGGCTGACCGGTTTGGGTACCAAGGAGCCTGGCAGGCTTTGGTGGGTTTTGGACTCGTCTCCTCTCGGTTCAAGACGAGCCGCCGCCATCGTCGGTCGCGTCAACGCAGCTTGCCCCGGGACATCGACGGCCGAGTCGCGCCAATCGCCTCTTCCTCGGTCGTCAGAGGACGCGCTGCATCGGCCTTCGGTCCTCGATGACGCGTTGCGGGTCGCGCAGATTCTCCGCGACGTCGCGGGTCACGCGCACGCCGCTGTTCATCAGGCCTGGCGGGGCCAGGACCGTGCCTTTGGCGCAGCCATAGGAGCGGCCGCGCTCGTCGAGGATCCCGGAGGTATGAATCCCGACGACCGCCGGGCCCCCGTTGAGGCTAGCCCAGATCGGACTGCCGCTGTGCCCGGGGCAGGTGTCGACCGTGTAAAACAGACGTCGCGGTGAAAACCGCCTGAGGCTTTCACTGTGATGCCAGAGGCTGCCGACGGGGCGATCGGCCGGATATCCGGCGACGGTGAGCGGCGTGCTGCCGCGCAGCCGCGCCATGTCGGCATCAGTCAGCACCTGCACGGGGAGAAAACGGGTGATACCTGGAAAGGGTTGCGGCAATACAATGAGCCCGTAGTCGTGGGCCTGGCGCTCGGCCGGGGAGCGGGCCTCGATGAAGCGGCGCGGGACGTAGGCCGCTGCGGCCATCTGTGCGCCGTACGGAAAACGGTCGCGATCGGCGCGGCCCGGTACCACGCGAACCCGCACCGGCGGCCGGCCGAGTTGCAGGCTATACAGGCAGTGCGCGGCGGTCAGTACCTTCCGCGGCCCGATCAGCGCGCCGCTGCAGCCGCGCCACATCTGGTCACCGAAATCCCGGCCCAGGTGGCAAACGGTGTTGTACGGGAAGCGTGCGGTGCGGGCCTCGTGGATCCGGTTGTCCGTCGGGCCGACCAACGCGTAATCCTGTTCGTCGAGCCCGGCCGGTGTGTCGAAGAATTCGAAAGCCGAAACCATCGGATCACGCCTCGGGGTTCTCGTCGAAGCCACCGGCCGGGTCGACGGGTGTCGCCGCCTCGGCATGGCCGAAAGGGAGGGCGGCAGCGTCGTCCGTAGGCGGTCGGAAACAATCATCCGGATCAGCGGTCAAGCGCTCCCAGATGTGCTCGAGGATGATGTCGGCCGTCGGACGCGCGGACAGGAACCCCACGGCGCGCGTGATGAAGGCGCGTTCCTCGGTATCGAGCAGCTCGGCGCGCTTCGTGTTGGTGTCACTCGAGGTGGCGGCCTCGGCCGGCTCGGTGAACAAGGCTTCTACACCTTCGCCGAAATCCTCGGGCGCTGGTTCGCCAGAGAGCTTGGCCGTCGATACTCGCCGGCGTGCACCCGGCTGATCACCAGTGACCGAGGTCTGTGCCGGACGCTCGCCGCACTGCTGCCGCAGCGGGGCCTTGGGCGTACCCCCGACGGGTTTGTCTTGCCGTGGTCTGTCCCGATGTCCAGTCAGGGATTCGATCTCGGCGAGGACCAGCGCATCCAGGTCGATGAGCCCAGGGGCTTTGCCCGGCGGCCGCATGGATCTCGGTTTCGTCGCGTGCTGTCGGTTCATGAGCAGGTCTCCAGGGACCAATGGACGGTTTCCCGAGGTCCGGCCAGTTCCTCTGGCGCGGCCGCTGGGGCGAACCGCGTAGTGATCCGCAAGGCGCCGGCGGCCTCTCGTCGCGGGAAGCGACCAGTGCGGCCGATCCCCGGTCGCAGTTCCAGGATGCGGGCCAGATTCGCGGTCGGGTCATGGATCGGCTCGAGCGCGTAGTCCGGGCCTGTCATCAGCTTGATCAGGCCAGGTCCATGGCCTTCGCGCGGGCTGTCACCATGCGTGATGACCCCGATCGTCGTATAACCGGGGCGTTTGGTCGCGGTCGAGCGCCCGTCGAGATCCTCGACCGCGATCAGGTCGCCGAAACGCAGCCGATCCAGGCGATAACGGTGCCGCGTTGCGGGATCGGCAAGTGGCAAATCCGTATGACCGGGGCAGGGTTCTTGGGCGCAGACACCGGTGACCATGATCCGACCCGGGACCCGGTGCGCGACAGGCACTGCCAGACGGTGCGACCGCGAACGCAGGCCCCAGCGCCGCAGCAGCGGGGGCGAGCAGTTGAACAGCCGCAGCTCGGCGTGGTCCAGAAGCTTCAGCCCCATGCCGTGCGCGTAGACCTGGATCCGATCACCGAGACGCAGGCGCCGGATCACGGGATCGGCGAAGTCGACCGATACCTGGTTGACGCCATGCACCTTGCCCGTCACGATGCCACGCCGGCCCGCGCAGGGTCCGCTCACCACGCGCGCCAGATTGCCGATGCAGACGTAGCCGTTGAGGGCCAGGTTCGCCGCGTCCGGCCGACCGCGCAGAGCGCGTTGGCGGTTCTCGATCGCGACCCCGGGCGTCAGTCGGTCGGCGGCCAGACCGACGCAAAGAGCCCCGATCCGGTGGCTGATCACGATGCCCCCGGGTCCGGGCAGCAGGCCCGCAATCCCGTCGCGGTTTCCGGTCCGATCTTGTGTCGGGGATGCGACCTCGCCGACGACCGCGACCATGACCAATTGATCGAGGTTCATCCGAGGCGCGCCGGCCCGTCGGCGCGCCGACGGCAGAGGCGGAGCGAGCGGAGGTCGTTTCATGGCAGCCGATACCAAAAGGCGGTCGCGTCCTGCCAGAGGTCGTCGGCGCTGTCGGATAGCCTGTCGGCGCCGAGGTCTGGCGCAGGCTCGCCGGGGATCTCCGGCAGGAAGGCGCGCGGCGCGACCAGGTGAACGAAGGTCAGATCGAGGCCGGTCCAACAGAGTTCGAGGACCCCGCTTCGGGCGAGCACCGGCGTCAGCAGGCGGCGCAGCGGTTGCGATGCGACCGCGCCGACCTCGTGACTTTCGATGCCGCAGGTCGCAAGCAAACTGGCGAGTGCGGGGACACCTTGGTCCGGTTCGGCTAGCGTCAGGATCAGCGGGCGATAGCGGGCCATCGCTGCCGCGAGTGCGGTCGCGTCCATCGCTCCGCCCAGCAGGGGTAGCGCCGGTTCCATGTCTGGGGAGACATGCAGTAGGCGCCGCTCGAGGGCCGCTCCAAGCCGCTCGAAGCGCTCGATGACCTCCGCGTCCACCTCCTTCGGTAAGCGGGATTCGTGCATGGCGTCGCCTGCCCAGTAGAGCTTCACGGCCGAGAGGCCGAGATCGAGCCGCACCCGCTCCCACTGCGCGAGTGCGCGTGGGTCCGGCGCCCGCCCTGGGCTGGACGCGAACGGATCCGTCAGCAGGTCTGCCGGGCACCGCTGGTAGTGCGCGGTGTTGTCGAGAATCGACCAGAGTCGCGGCACCAGGCAGACCCGCAATTCCTCGGCGAGGCGCAGCGCGAGCATCGGGCCCTGTGTCGCTAGAGCAAGCCGGATGTCGAGGACGCAGAGCCAGCCTTTGGAATCGACTGTGACCTGGAATGGTGGCAGTGGGCCCATGGCGGTGCTCCTCGCTCAGGGGTCAAGACGCGAGGGCCAGCGATGGCGGCCGCTTCTTGATGCCGAGCGTCGAGCGCAACGCGGTGCCGACCCCGGGGAAGGCTCGTCCCTCGGCCGTCATCCGATAGGCGGCGATCCAGGCCTCGGCATGCGCGCCGAACGGCCGCGCCTCGGAGCGGAACACGAGCGGGTCAGCGGTCGTCTCGAAATCCTGGTCGGCGATCCATTGCAGGATGCGCCGGCCGCTTTCGGCCATCTTCGCGCGTTGCGAGAGCTCCGCCATCCCGCCGAGATGTCGGTTGCTGACCACCTCGATCACATCCCACTTGGTGTTCGCGTCGAAGGCCTTCTTGATGTCGGGCTGGTCGAACAGATCGAGCAGCGTGTGCAGGTAGTGGCCGGTCTCATGGGTCAGGGCCAGGATGTTGCCGTAGCTCGAACGGTCCAGCGCGAAGCGCAGGTCGGTGCCGAGCCGCTGGATGCTGGCCAGATTTCCGAAGGGCCGGTCGTCGATGTCCTGCGAGCCGCGGATCACCTCGCCGACGGTCAGATCGCGGAAGTATTGGGCCATGGCTGCCATGAAGGCGACGAGCTGGCGATGGAATCCCTGATTGACGATGGCCCCGGCCGGCGCCGGCGCGTTGCCGTAGTTGAACACGCGGCGGTACGCGATCATGCGGTCGCGCAGCGCGTAGCGCAGCGGCTTCCACTTTTCGAGGATATAGAGCGCCCGCGCACCGGGTCCGCGCTGCACGCGCATCCGGCCCAACTGGAAGAGCTGCCGCAGCACGTCGGCGACCTGAAAGGCCTTCATCCGCTCGTGCTGATAGATGTAGTAGAGCTCGGCGGAGGCATGGAGCTGGCTCGGGATCACCGACTCGTCGAAATCCGGCACCAAATGGGCATAGGCCAGGTCGCCGAACGGCAACACGCCTTTGGCGCCGAAGCCGATCAGATCGGCGAAGCCAGCGGCCGCATCCCCGGAGGCTCCCTGCTGCAATTCGCCGAAACGCCGCTCGAACTCGCCTTCGAGATGCTTGCGCTCCTCCGGCGGGAGCTGCGCCAACTGCTCGCGCAGGAAGCGCTGCCAGAGGCGGGTGATGGTTTCGTAGTTTTCGTAAGCCATGGTCGTTCCCCGTCGTCAGCCGGCTCGGTCTTGCGACATGACGGCCTGTTGATGTCTTGGAACCGCTACCGATAGTGCCCGCGGGCGATTCGGCTCGGGGCAGTCCACGTCTTCGTGCAACTCAACGCGCCGATGAAGAGCCGGCGCTTGCCATCGCCGTCAGCTCTCGGCCGATCCAGCGCAGGAGCATGCCGGTCGTCAAGATCCCGATTGGTCTGCTCTCCTTCGTGACGATCAGTCGCTTGATCCGATGATCGTCGAAGGATCGAATCGCCTCTGCAACCGAATCGTCATGGCTTATGCAGAACACCTTTTTTGCCGGGATCAGATAGGACGCGGAAGTCTTTTCGAGGCCCTCATCCAGAATGGCTTGGCGTACTTCGGTGGCGCATAGGATGCCTGCGAATACGGTGTTCTGGAAAACGATCAGCATGCCGACATGATGCGCGTTCATGGCCGCGAGTGCTTCACGCATCGATTGATCCTTCTGGATCGCGGCAATCGCGATCGGAACATCGCCGATGGTTTCGTGAACCCGACGCTGTAGGATCAGGGCATCGACCAAGTTCCCTTGGCCTTCAATCGCCAAGGCAGCTCGGCCGATACCGTTGCTCATGGTCTGCAGGGTGGAAAAGACTGCGGGACCTCTCGATTTCATGACTCACCTCCGCCCTCGGAATCACGCCAGTAGGTGAAGCCCGCAAGGCTGGTCTCGAAATGCGGCGGGATATCCGGCTTGAACTGATCGCAGCGCTGATCGATGTGCACGGCGTCGATCGCCGCGGCCAAGAGTGCGGCTGTTGGGGTCAGTTCGTTGCCATTGAATCGGAGGCAGGAGGGGGCCATGGTCCGCAAGAGGCTGACCCAGCCTTGCTCCATCGCCTGCTGGAGACACAGCTCCTGGTGCATCTGGCGGCAGACCTCGCGGTGCTCGATCAGTGTCGTCAATGCCTGTGGCGGAACGACGGCGATGTGTTCGATGTCGAGGTTCGGATCGCTGCCTATCATTGCGGATATCACTTCACGTACCTCCTGTCCGAGGTCCTTGAAGCTAATGCATTCGTAGCCGGTGATAGGCGCTGGCTGCGACTGGATCTTGAATGCGTCGAGCTTCCATGGTCTCGTCAATGGCGGGGTACCGTTGTTGCAAACGGGGTGATCGCCTTTCCACCAAAGCAGGTCGCGGATATTCCGGAGCGACACATCGAGCGCCGATGCAGGTGTAACACACGTCAGCCCTTCGCAGGTGGCCACAAGGGCGGTATTGTTTACGTCCGATGCCGGCGGGCAGACCGCCTTGCGTTTCCCGCCCAGCCAATCCTCGTTCTCATCGATCAGCAGATCGATCAATACCCCATAGGCCGCCGCTCGCTGCTCGGGCTCTTGGGTGTTGGTGGAGCCCAGCGCATAGAGATCGATCGCGCGATCCACGTCATAGAGGATCTTGTCGAGCATGATCTGACACCTGACCTGCTCGGTCGAGCAATTGCAACCCAGATAGCAGTCCAATTCATTAGCGAGGCGCCCGCGTTCGAGAACGAGTTCGATCAGTCGGGCCGTGGGCGCGTCTGGTCCACTCATGCCGTAGAGGCCGTAGAACACGATCGGTGGGCGGGCGATGTAGAGTAGGCGTGCACCGCTGCTGCCGTGCTCGAAGGCATCCAGGAACAGCTGGATCGCGCTGAGGTAAGCGGCGAGCGGTGGCGACTCGGGGTCCACCAACCGGGCGGCCAGCATGATCAGGCGTCGGAAACGCTCCAACAGGATGTGGGACATGGAGCCGAGGGCACGGAGGTCCTCGCCTGTCCCGGCGGTCGACCAATGCAGCAGTTGGTCCAGCGCTCGCGCGACATAAGTCTCTTCGAACAGTGTGCGCAGATCGGAGTGGCCGCTTACCTCGAGACGTTGCACGAACTGGCGATAGGCGACCAGGCCGCGTGGCCAATCGTTCGGTCCGTAGCTCTCCTGGCTTGTCCCGATCAGATTGCGCAGCGCATAGATGACCGCGTCGCGTCGCCCCTGCAACTCGCTGGCCGGTGCCTGCAGCAGGAAGCGTGCGCCCCCCTGGCCGGTGTTGGCGATGGCGTCGCCGAGCAGGACCAGGATCATCGCCGAGACCTCGTCGAGACTCTTGGCCAGGTGGCGATAGGACGGGCTGAGGTTCGGTGTCAGGGCGCCGACGTAACGAGCCAAACGGGCATAGCCGCAGAGCATCCGGCGCGCGGACATGGCCGCATCGCGCTGCCGGGGGTCCATGCCGAAACGGGCCGCCGCGGTGCCCTCGGCGACGACTTGATGAATAGACGTGGACCAGCCGTGCAGCTCCGCGCGGATGTCTTTGAGCGAGGCGTTTGCCATCAGCGCCTGGAGGTCGCGATCCACGTCGTCCTTCGCCTGCCTCAATTCCAGGTCAGAGGAACCGATGCCCGGGTCGCTGATCGCGATCGGGCGCTGCGGTACGAAGGGCAGACCAGATCGCTCTTGCTCCAAGGCCTGGCGTTCGTCGACATACCGCTCCCGCAGCGCCTTGGAGATGGCCTCGGGGTCGCGTGGATCGCTGACCCGCAGGTGCCGGCGGATCAGGTTGTCCAACGCGACGGCGGCCTGGGAGCGCTCGACGGGCAGCGGGCTGGTAGGGGTCTGTTGGCTCATGGTCTCACCTCGATGCTCAGGCGGCGATGGCAAGTGGATTCTGGGTGGCGGCGCGCGGGGCCTTGGTCGGGTCGGCCAGATGCCGGATCACCAGGTCGGACAAGGGGCCAGCCGGGGCACCCAAGCCAAGCGCGTAACGGCTGGCACTGACCAGGAAGCGGGGCGGGAGGTCGGTTGGCACCTGGTTGTTGGCCAGCGACCGGGCCGCGGCGCGAATCGCGTGTTCGTCGGCCTGGCGGAATGGGATCACGTCGGCTAGGGCCCGTTGCGCCAGGCCTCGCCGGGTCTGAAAGGCGACCTCGTCGACCACGGCCGGGATCACGTCGCCGGCCGTCGCGAGCAGCACCGTCGGAATCCGGTGGTCACGCGGCAGGCGGTAAAGGGTACGCCAGACCTCTCTCACGCGCGCCGCTTCAGCGTCGAAGCCCATCCGGGTCAGCATCTCGGCGAGGATCATCGCGCGCAAGTAACCGGTTGGATGAGCGCCGCCGGGTTGATAGGTCAGGGTGCGTTGAACCGGATGGGCAAGAAAGTCCAGCATGCCCCAGGCCGCCGCCGGCCCGCCGAGCAGCAAGGCGGCGAGATCGGCGAAGATCTCCTTGTGCCAGCGTCGATAGATGCTGCCGACCAGGGCCGGCGCGCGCGATCGTGCCAGCCTGTGGACCACGGCGTCCTGGTTCTTTTGCCATAGACCCAAGTCGGCCTGCAGGTTGTGTGCGACCTCGTGCAGGAAGACCGCCTGCCAGGGGTTGTCGCGGTCCCACGGGATGCGGATCAGCGGGAACGGATTCGGTTCGCCGAGCAACCGCGACAGCGCAATCCCGCGGCGGGTCGTCGCCGGCGAGTAGCCGTGCTCCATATAGGTCAGCGGCTTCAGCATAGGCCCGCGAAACACCAACGGCGCGGCCTGGCGCACCGCGGCGTAGCAGTCCACGGCGATCGCGTCGTGTGCGGCCAAGGCGGGTGCGAAGGCCGATCCGCGCTGACTGAAGACCTCGAAGAACATACCGAAGGCTCGCCGGGCCCGGTCGATCTCACGCTCGACCAGGGCCAGATAGACCAGCACCCGGTCGGGCGTCGAGCGCCGCCAGTTGGCATCGAGGTACGTCAACCGGGCCGTCACATGCCGGTCGATGGCCCGCAGCCGTCGGTTGGCCGCCGCGAAATGGGCGGCCGAGGGCGCGTAGGGGCGATCCTGGGCCCTCAGCCCAACCCTGTGTGGCGTCAGCTTCGACAGGCGCCGGGCGCGGGCGACCAGCGTTCGGACCTTGTCGTGCAGGAAGGGTTGTACCATCGCCGGCATGACCATCACCAAGTGTCCAGTCAGATGCACGTCGCGTTCAGGCCGAGCCCTGCTCACGCCCCGCATTGCCTCAGTTGAGCCGGGTTCGCTGCGCCAACCTGGGTGCCCGAGCGATCGCACGGCGCACCTGCTGCGGGTTGCTCATGACCCGGGCGGTGTTTCGGGCAAGCTGCCGCACCGCCGCCCGTCCGCTGACCGGGCGACCCTGGGCCGCCTGTCGGGCGATATCGGCCGCGGTGCGGCGCACGACGGCGCCGCTGGTTCGCAGCAGTTGCCGGGCCGTCGGATTGGCGTGGATCGCGCGCGCGGTGCCGGCGAGTCCCCGAATCAGGTGCGGAGCGACCCGCATCACGGCTCGACCGCCTTGTGGCAGCAGGCGCGCGGCCATCGGGACCAAAGCGCCTAGAAAGGCTTCGGCCTCGGCCTCGTCGTCGGCTTCGGCGGCGAAGGCGGCGAACTGGTCCATCTGATCCGGGAGGAGACCCGACACCCCACCGCCGACGGTGTTGCCGAGAATGCCACCGGCTACGGCACCCCCAGGGCCACCCAGCCCCGCGCCGATGGCGGCCCCAGCTGCTGTGCCGGTGCCCTGAATGGCTCCACGGGCGGCATTCAGTGCGACGCGCCGCTGCACGGAGCCTGGCCGGGTCAGCCAGCCCCAAGCGCGCCCAAGAAACTCGTCATCTTCGAAGCCGAACCCGTCGTCTTCGAAGTAGGTCCCCTCGCCGAAGGCGTCGAAATCCAGTCCAGCATCCCATTCATCGAACAGCTCGGCTTCGAATTCGTCATAAGGCTCGTACATGGTGCGTCTCCAGCCCTTGTGGACGTTGGTTCAGGCTGCGGTGATGGTGATCCGCGCGGGCCCTTGGATCGTGAAGCTGCGCGGTCGTGTCGAGGTGGAGGAGCGTGTCGCCACCGCGACCCGCTGCCGGGCAGTGGGCGACGGGCGAGCGAGTTTGCGGGTCAGAGCCGGGCTGCGGGCCACCTTGGCCGTCGTGCGTCGCACCGCCTTGACCGCTGTCGCGGGTGGAGTCGCCCGTGCCGCGGCCGTGCGCGTGACGCTTCGGGCGATTTTCGGCATCGCACGAACGGCCGCTGGGCCGCGGTTGTTGGTCAGGGTGCGAGTGGCTCCAGCCATCTGCCTGACGACCTGTTTACGGGCCGACGGAGACAGCCGCGCACTTTGGGACTTGAGCACGGTCCGTGCAGTCAGGCCCGCCACGATCGGCATGGCCCGAGGGTCACGGGCGGCCATCTCGGCGAACGCATCGAGTGCTTCTTCCTCTGTGGCCCCTTCGGCACGCAATTGCTGCACCAGATTCGCCCCGCGTCCCACCAGGCCCGCGACCCTTCCGACGGCCTGAGCGGCCGGGTGCGGTATGAGGCTCGCAACGCGCGAGACACCGCCGGCGATGCGGCCGATCGTCGGTGCGGCGCGGCGTATCCCCCGCACCGCGCGCCGCCCGACGCTGACCAGTCCGCGTGCCAATCGGCCTAGGAACTCATCGGCATCCTCAGCGCCGAGCGCATAGGCCATGACATTCTCGAGTGCCTCGTCGGCATCGGCGTAATCGTCCTCGTAGGCCTCGAAATCGAGGGAGTCGTCGGTCTCGAAATCGTCCATGGCTTCGATATCGAAGTAAGACTCGTCCTCGTAGGAATCCTCGCCGAAGGAATCGGCGAAATCGTCTTCGAAATCGCCTTCGAAGCCGTCCATGCCGAGTCCGTCGAGTTCGTCGCCGATCAACGCGGCCCCTTCGGCCTCCTCGGCTGTGAAGTCGTCATAAAGGTCCTCTTCGAATGCACCCATGGCGCTGCCTCCTCATCGAGGTTTCTCGGATATTCAGGAATCCTGGAAAGCCGAGCCCCGGATCGCGCGGGAAACGGCGCCAGCTTTCGACCGACGACAAGTCGTCGCGGAATAAGCTTGCGATCTGAACGCCGGCTGCGCTAGCGCACGATCCTGGGCGCACGGTCAGGGTCACGCGTTCGTGCTTAGGGATGTCCCGACCTCGGGTTAGCGGCGCGTTTGTAAAACGGGTTCTGGGGCCTCATCGTCAGGGGATGAGTTGGCGGATGGGTTCAAGGGTTCGCGCAAGCGTCAACTGGTATCGGATCGTCGTGGTCGAGGTGTCGCGCACTCGTGCGCCGCCGATACGACGCGGTTGAGGGTGTTGAACGATGGGCAGACGCCGGGGTCGCTTTGGCGACGACCATGTCGATTGGCGCGGTCGGTTAGGGTTGAAGGGTCCAGTCTGGCGTTCGGGCAATGGGTCGACGTGGGTTGTGTTCGTTGCCCTGGCGCTGCTCGGTGGGTGCGCGAAACCCTCCCTGGGGCCAGAGCGGGCGATGCCGGTGACCGCGCCGGTGGCGGCTCCAGTGGCACCCGTGGAGGACCCTCGCCTTCAGGCGCCGCCGGCCAAAGAACGGTCCTTGACGATCCTGCTGGATACCCAGCAGTTCGAGTACCGCGAGGACGGGCGCCTGTTCGCGCGCGGCGAGGTCTCGGCCGGTAAGGCCGAACACCCGACCCCGCGTGGCCAGTTCCGGGTCCTGAGCAAGGATCGCTACAAGCGCTCGGGCAGCTACACCAATTACTTCAACAAGCCGACCCCGATGCCGTACTCGTTGCAGTTTTACGGCCCTTACTATGTGCACGAGGGTTGGCTACCGGGCCACCCGGCCTCGCGCGGCTGCGTGCGTCTGCATTACGAGGATGCGCGGCTGTTGTTCGAACGGATGCGGGTCGGAGACCGCATCGTCATCCGATGAACGCGCACGAACCGGGGGCGGTCGTCGGGTGGGGTCGACGACATGGATCCACGGGAGCCGCCGAGCGACAATGCGCTGCGGCGGGAAATCACAGCGACACGACACGCGGCTCAATCGATAATAGACGATGCGCGATCGGTTGATCGCAGGTCTTCCCGCCCGTGCCGGATGCAGGATTCGCGGTCATGAGCAAACAGCTTGCACGGTGGTTGTCTCTCGGAGCGCTGGTCGTTGCCGTGGGCGTAGCGTTCCTCTATCGCGAGCAGCTCGATCCCGCGGCCATCCAAGCCTGGGTCGCCTCGGCCGGGCCGGCCGGACCCTTGGCCTTCATCCTGGTCTACGCCCTCGCCGCCGTGCTCTTTCTTCCCGGCTCGGTCCTGACACTGGCGGGTGGCGCCTTGTTCGGCCCGCTTTGGGGCACCCTCTTCAATCTGACCGGTGCCACACTCGGCGCGGCGCTTGCGTTTCTCTTCTCGCGCCACTTGGCGGCCGGGTGGGTCCGCCGGCGCCTTGGAGCACGCGCCAACCGCCTGATCGAAGGCGTCGAGGCCGAAGGCTGGCGATTCGTCGCCTTCACCCGTCTGGTGCCGCTTTTCCCATTCAACCTGCTCAACTACGCGCTGGGGCTGACCCGTATCCCCTTCCAACACTATGTCCTCGCGACCGCCGTCTGCATCCTGCCCGCGGCGTTGGCCTTCACCTGGCTCGGCTATGCGGGCCGCGAGGCGCTAGCTGGTGGCGAAGGGCTGATCCGAACCGGCCTGATCGCGCTCGCGCTGATCGCGGTCGTCGTCTTCCTGCCGCGTCTGGTCATCCGGCTGCGGGGCCGGGCGATGCCGAACAACCCCCCGACCGAGGAGACGTCCGGCTCCTCGGGGAGGTCCATGTCTCGACGAGGGTAGAACATCATCCCGGCTTCCGTTTCCGGCTTCCGTTTATCCTCGCCGACCCGCCCCTCGGTCGGATCCTCATGAGAGATTCGCGCGATGCTGGTGCGGAGGTTTCCGGAGTGACCGGTCCGATCGCCGGTGGCCGGCTAAACGGATCAGCCGCCCCATCCCTGCCGCATCAGGTTCTCTACATCGCGCCGCGCGAGGACGGTGGCGCAGTCGCGCCAGGCGTCATCACTGGGCCGGATGCTGTCGTTGTAGCGCAGGTCGAAGCCGGCCGCCCGACCCGCTCGCTGCCAGGCGGGCACGCGGCGGAGCGACGCTCAGGCCCCCGCCATCATGGCTTGCACGTCCGTCTCGACCTCGTCGATCGGCTTGATGTCGAATGCCTCGATCAGCACCTTGGCGACGTTCGGTGATAGGAAGGCCGGCAGGGTCGGGCCGAGGCGGATGTGCTTGACGCCCAGATGCAGCAGCGCCAGCAGCACGATGATCGCCTTCTGCTCGTACCAGGCGATGTCGTAGGAGATCGGCAGCTCGTTGATGTCGTCGACGCCGAAGACCTCCTTGAGTTTGAGCGCGATGTAGGCCAGCGAATAGGAGTCGTTGCACTGCCCGGCGTCGAGCAGGCGGGGAATGCCGCCGATGTCGCCGAGATCGAGCTTGTTGAAGCGATATTTGGCGCAGCCGGCGGTCAGGATCACCGCGTCCTGGGGCAGGGCCTGAGCGACGTCGGTGTAGTAGGAGCGCTGCTTGTGGCGCCCGTCGCAACCGCCCATGACAATGAAGCGCTTGATCGCGCCGGTCTTGACGGCCGCGACGACCTGCTCGGCCAGGGCCATCACCTGGGCGTGGGCGAAGCCGCCGACGATCTCGCCGCGTTCGAGCTCGGTCGGTGGTGCGCAGGTCTTGGCCAGCTCGATCAGCGCCGAGAAATCTTTCGCGCCGCCGGCAGGACGGTCGGCGATGTGTCGGGCGCCCGGCCAGCCGGCCTGGCCGGTCGTGAAGAGGCGGTCGCGATAGGCGTCCTTGACCGGTGTGATGCAGTTGGTGGTCATCAGGATGGGGCCGTTGAAGGCGGCGAACTCCTTGTCCTGCTGCCACCAGGCGTTGCCGTAGTTGCCGACGAAGTGCGGATATCTCTTGAAGGCCGGGTAGTAGTGCGCCGGCAGCATCTCGCTGTGCGTATAGACATCGACCCCGGTGCCCTGGGTCTGCTCGAGCAGCTCTGCGATGTCCTTCAGGTCGTGCCCGGAGATGAGAATCCCCGGGTTGCCGCGCACGCCGATGTTGACCTTGGTGATCTCGGGATGGCCGTAGGCACGGGTGTTGGCCTCGTCGAGCAGGGCCATGGCCGTGACGCCGACGGCACCGCACTCTTGCACCAGCGCGAGCAGCGCCTCGACGCTCAGGTCGCGCGTGGTGGCGGCCAGCGCCGCGATCATGAAGTCGTAGATGTCGGGCCTTTCGCAGCCGAGGATCGCGGCGTGGTCGGTGTAGGCCGCCATGCCCTTGAGCCCGTAGATCAGCAACTCGCGCAGCGAGCGGATGTCTTCATCGGCCTGCGCCAGCACGCCCACGACCATGCCCTTGGCGTCGTACTCGGCCGGCGTGCCGGTCCAGTTGACGGCGTCCAGATGGCTCGCGTAGCCGATCTGTGCCTTGAGCTCGTCGCGGCGCGCGATTGCGGCCTGGATCCGCGCCTCGAGCCGCGCGTCATCGAAATTGGCGTTGGTGATCGTGAGGAAGAGCGCCTCCGTGATGAAGCGTCCCGCGCCCTTGTCGGGCTGGCCGCGCTTGCCGGCCTGTTCGGCGACCACCGCGAACCCCTTGAGCAGATGGACCAGGAGATCCTGGAGGTGGGCGGTCCTGGAGTGCTTGCCGCAGATCCCCGTGGTGGTGCAACCGTACCCCTTGGATGCCTCTTCGCATTGGAAACAGAACATGCTCATCGGAAACTCGCTCATCGTTGGTCGGAGGAAGGACGTCGATGGCAACCAGCCTGCCAGCTTGTTCAACAAAGCGACTTGATTCGGGTCAAGGCGTCCGGGTCGGCACGGGGCCGTGAGACGGAGGAGCCGAGGGGCAAGGGTCGAGGATCTCGTTTCATCTCTGCTTCCTGAGACGGCTGGGCGCCGTGCTGTCTGGATGCCCGGGGCAATGACCGAGCGCCGCCCGCGTACGCTGGGTCAGAAAGTCGTGCGACAGGCGGCCTTCTGGTCGGGATCACCACCAGATCGTACACTCGTCCGCCCCGCTCATTGTGGTCCGCTGTTCCGGTTGCACTCCCCTCCAGCGCGTGCTCCGAGTGTCGATGAATGCGCGACGGCGGGTCGTTCGAGCTCCGAGGGGAAGTCAGGGTCGCAGCGCTTCACCCGACATCGCGTTGTTGCACGATGTCGGCCGTCACAAGGAGGTCGATGGCCACGATCGAGCACTTCACGGAGATAGGTGGGCTCGCCGCGATAACATTTACGTGATTCACGATCCGTCGCCGACCAGCAGCCTGAGGATCAGGAGGGTCGTCGGAACGGCGGTGCGGCCACCGATGTCGATGCCCCGATTCGAACGAGCTCGAGATCGAAGGTCAGGTCATGGCCGGCAAGGGGGTGGTTGCCGTCCATGATCACGTTCTCGTCGTCGAGGGCAACGACCGTGAAATTTGCGGTCTCCCCCTCGGGGCCCTGAGCCCGCAGCCGGGTACCGACTCGCAATTCGACCTCCACATCGATCATGTTGCGCGGCACCGTCAAGTTCATCGCCCCGTCGAGCTCGCCGAAGGCGTTCTCGCATGGGATGGTGATGGTTTTCCGCTCACCCTCGTGCATGCCGAGGATGGCTTCCTCGAAGTCCGCCAGCATCGTGCCTCGACCGATGGTGAATTCGAGCGGTTCTTGGTCGCGTGAGGAATCGAAGTGGGTTCCATCGGCCAAGGTGCCGCTGTAGTGGACTTTGACCGTATCACCGGGCTTGGCGGTTGCCATGACTCTTTCTCCGGTCATCGAAGTGTTCGACGGGATCCAGACCGGCTCCAGATGCGGGTGCGGTCTCCCCGCGGCCAGTCGACCCTGATGGTTCGTCCCGAAGGTGTTTGGGGCTTTCGTCGCGTATCTTCGAGGGTCTGCGATACGCCTGACTCCGAATTGGGTGCATAAGGAATCGAGTCGTCGAGGACCGTGGATCATCAGTGCCTCAGATCGGTAAGGTGCAGGTGCGGAGACGGGAACACAAGGCTTGCCCGAAAGAGCTCCGGGTCAGCGTCCGTCTATCGATTCGACGAGCGACCACCAAGCGCGAGGTTTCGGAGTGAAATCCCTGGTCCGGTTTGTAACTGCGCGGCCGCCCGGGCGAGGGTGAGGCGTCAGACCTCGAGTTCGGAGATACGGTGCCCCCGCCGATATCGAAAGGCTGACCTCCCGGTCAGCCGGTTTGCCGCTGAAAGAATCCCGTGGGGTCTCCGGTCTCCTCTGAAGATGATGGCAAACCCGCCGAGGGTTGTTTTTCGCTCTCGAAATCGACCGGGGCCTGCGTCATCTGTGGTAATTGAGTGTTTTAGTGGGGTATAGTTGAGGCCCGACTGGCACTCGGCGACTCTCGCTTCGATGCCTAGTTTCAACTTCGTG
This sequence comes from Thioalkalicoccus limnaeus, assembly GCF_041197575.1. Classification (NCBI taxonomy): domain Bacteria; kingdom Pseudomonadati; phylum Pseudomonadota; class Gammaproteobacteria; order Chromatiales; family Chromatiaceae; genus Thioalkalicoccus; species Thioalkalicoccus limnaeus. The sequence continues at coordinate 247,883 of NZ_JBDKXB010000004.1, forward strand.
GAGATCAAGACCATGACCAAGAAGACCATGACTCCGGCTGGTGCATTGGTTGGCGTTGCCCTTGTCGGCAGCTTGGGTGCTCTTGGCGTCGCGCAAGCCGGCGAGAACCCGTTCGCGGTGCAGCCGCTCGGACCGAGTTACGTGCAACTGGCCGAGGGCCAGTGTGGTGAAGGCAAGTGTGGCGAGGGTAAATGCGGCGGCGGCCCGGACACCGAGGGTAAGTGCGGCGAGGGCAAATGCGGTGAAGGCAAGTGCGGCGGCGCCTCCTGATCGGTTCCCGATGATGGCCATGAGCCACCGCTGCGGCTCGGTTCATGGCGCCGGTCTCGGCCTGCGGCGGGCCTTTCTCGACGCCGTGGCCGAGCGCCCCCCCGAGATCGTCGGGTTCTACGAGGTCGCGCCGGAGAATTGGATCGGAGTCGGGGGGCGCAAGGCGCACCGCCTGCGGGTGTTGACCGAGCGTCATCCATTCGTCTGTCACGGTTTATCGTTGTCGATCGGCGGGCCGGAGCCGCTGGATCTGGACCTGGTGCGCCAGATCAAACGGTTTCTGGATAGCCATGGCATCGATGATTACACGGAGCACCTGAGCTACTGCTCGGACGATGGGCATCTCTACGATCTGTTGCCGATCCCTTTCACCGACGAGGCGGTTCGGCATGTGGCCGGACGCGTGCGGCAGGTCCAGGAGATCCTCGAGCGTCGGATCGCGCTGGAGAACGTCTCCTACTATGCCGCGCCTGGGCGCCAGATGACCGAGATCGCGTTCGTCAACGCCGTCCTCGAGGAGGCCGACTGCGACCTGCTGCTCGACATCAACAACATCTATGTGAACGGGATCAACCATGGCTACGACCCGGAGTCTTTCTTGGCCGCGTTGCCGGGCGAGCGGATCCGTTATGGCCATGTCGCCGGCCACTACGAGGAAGCGCCCGACCTGCGCGTGGATACCCATGGCGCTGATGTGATCGATCCGGTCTGGGCGCTACTGGGTCGGGCCTACGAGTGGTTCGGGGTTTTCCCGACGCTGCTCGAACGCGACTTCAATATCCCGCCTCTCGAACAGTTGCTGCGCGAAGTCGAAAAGATCCGCCGCCTTCAGGCTGTCTATCGGGTTGCCGCCCCGACGGGGCTTGCCGGTGCCTGACCCCACCCCGCTCGCGGCCCAGCAAAGGGCATTCGCCGCGCATCTGCGTGATCCCGCGCACATGCCGCCCCCGGCCGATATCGAGGACCGGCGGCTGGCCATCTATCGGGATCTCGTCTTCAACAACGTCTCCTCGCTGCTGGCCGGCAACTTCCCGAGGCTCAGGGAGGCCCTGAACAAGGGCCATTGGGATGACCTGATCCGCGACTTCTTTGTCCGACACCGCGCCAGAACACCGTTGTTCCCTCAGTTGGCGGGGGAGTTCCTCGATTTCCTGCAAGGTCCCCGTGCCGCGGATCCGCGCGACCCGCCCTTTCTGCTCGAGTTGGCCCATTACGAGTGGGTCGAGCTCGTCTTGGAGATCAGCGAGGAGACCCCCGACCTGTCACGGGTCGATCCGGACGGCGACCTGTTGGTCGGCCACCCTGTGGTCTCGCCACTGGCCTGGAATCTCACCTATCGTTATCCCGTCCATCGGTTGCTACCCGCGACGGCCGCCGAGGTGACGCCGGGCGAACCGACACATCTGGTCCTGTACCGCACTGCCGAGGAGCGGGTCGCCGTGCTCGAGATCAACGCGGTTACGCAAGCCTTGCTGATCCGCCTCGACGAGCCGCCGCCGCGATCCGGGCGTGCGCTCCTCGAAGAGATCGCCGCCGAACTCGGGCATCCGCAACCGCAGCAGGTGATCGCATTCGGGGCCGGTCTGCTTGCGGATCTGCGCGACCGGGGCGTGGTGCTCGGCACCTCACGCTGACGCCGTTCGATCCTCGCCCCAGGTTGGCGGACCCAAAGGCCGTGCGGCTGGGTTCCCTTCGGCCTCGACTCGGCGGATCTTCGGGTACTAAACAGACGGGATAGGCGACCCGAAGGTCGAATCGAAAGAGGGATGGTGCCGAGGAGAGGACTTGAACCTCCACGAGCTTTCGCCCACATGGACCTGAACCATGCGCGTCTACCAATTCCGCCACCTCGGCCGGTGGTCGCGAGACGGGCGAACATTTCTGAGCCCGACCGCGAAGACGGCAATCCTAATGAGGCAACGGTAACCTGTCAAGGTCGCGTGAGCGCGGCCGCGCGGTTGCTTTGCGGATCATGGCCGGCTATCCTGCTGCAATGCAGCATGGCGTCAGCCATGGCCGATCAGTTCATCGACATGGGTGCTGACACAGCGGCCAAGCGCCGAAAGGCTGTACCCCCCTTCGAGGCAGGAGACGATCCGCTCGCCGGCGTGTCGTTTCGCGAGCTCGTGCAAGGCGCGGGTGATCCACGCGTAGTCGGCTTCGCGCAGGTTGAAATGGGCCATGTCGTCCTCGGCATGTCCATCGAAGCCGGCCGAAATCATGATCAGTTGCGGGGCGAAGGCGTCGATTCGAGGCAGCCAACTTTGTTCGACTGCGGCTCGAAACTCCGCGCCGCCGGTCAGTCGTGGAAGTGGAACGTTGACGATGTTCGAAGCCTTGGTATCAGCGCCGGTCCCGGGGTAGTAGGGGTGCTGGAAGCTGGAGCAGAACAGGATGCGTTCGTCGCCGGTGAAGATGTCTTCGGTTCCGTTGCCATGGTGGACGTCGAAATCGATGATCGCCACCCGCTCGAGCCCGTGTTCCGCGAGCGCGTGGGCGGCTCCGACCGCCACATTGTTGAAGAAGCAGAAGCCCATCGCATGGCGCCGTTCGGCGTGGTGGCCGGGTGGGCGAACGCAGCAGAAGGCGGCATGATGACCATCCCCCATCACGAGATCGACGCCGAGGATCGCCGCGCCGGCGGCGCGCCGCGCCGCGGCCAGGGTTCCTTGACACATCGCCGTGTCGCCGTCGACCCATACCAGGACGTCGTCGACTTCTGGTGCGGCATCGAAGATGGATCGGACATAGCTCGGATCGTGGACACGGGCCAATTGTTCGAACGTTGCCAGTGGCGCGTCGTAGTGGGTGACCAGCATCTCCATGCCGGAGGCGATCATCCGGTCGCGGATCGCGTCGAGGCGCTCTGGCTGTTCCGGGTGATGGGCCCCCATCCGATGCTCATGGCAGTCTGGATGAGAGATGAAGGCTAGGTTCATGAGAATCATGACTCCTGTGGCAGAATCCGAACAGGCACCGCGTCGGGGCCAGGTCACCGGCACGTCGTTGGAAAGAGTGTCATCATCAAGCTTAAACCCAATCGTGCCTGGGAGGCAGATCCGCATGCGTTTAACTGATGTCGACCAACTCTTCACGCCGAGCGCGGTCGCGGTGTTCGGAGCCAGCGATGGGCCCGGCTCGGTCGGCGGTATCGTCTACCGCAATCTGCTGGCCGGTGGCTTCAAGGGTCCCTGCTACGCGATCAATCCCAAGTACGATCAGGTTGCGGATCAGCCCTGTTACAAGTCGTTGGCGGATCTCGATCGGCCGATCGATCTGGCCTTGATCGCCACGCCCGCCGAGACGGTCGCCGACATCCTCGATCAGTGCGGCGCCTATGGGGTCAAGGCGGCGGTCGTTCATTCGGCCGGCTTCTCCGAACATGGTGAGCGGGGCGGTGTCCTGCAAGAGCGGGTCGTCGAGGCCGCCCGGCGTAATCGGATTCGACTGTTGGGCCCCAACACGCTCGGCGTCATGCGCCCTGCGCACGGGCTGAACGCCACCTTTGGCTATGAGTCGGCACGACGCGGCCATGTCGCGCTCGTGTCCCAATCCGGTGCCGTTTGTGCCGCGATGCTCGATTGGTCCGGGCCGCGCGAATTGGGTTTCTCGGCGGTCGTGTCCCTTGGCGCCGCGGCCGATATCGACTTCGGCGACATCCTCGACTATCTCGCGCTCGATACTCAGACGCACAGCATCCTGATGTATGTCGAGGGGATCCGCGACGCGCGGCGGTTCGTCAGCGGTCTGCGTGCCGCGGCGCGACTGAAGCCGGTGATCGTGGTCAAGGCCGGTCGTTTTGCGGCTGGTTCGCGCGCCGCCAAGTCGCACACCGGCGCGTGGGTCGGGTCGCACGACGTGTTCCGGGCCGTCATGGAACGGGCCGGTGCGGTGCAGGTCGATGAACTGGATCAGCTCTTCGCGGCGGCGCAGGTGTTTGGCAGCGGTCGCCGCTTGTCCGGGGAACGGATCGCGATCGTCACGAACGGGGGTGGTCCGGGCGTCCTGGCCGCGGATCGAGCCGTCGAACAAGGCCTGACCCTGACCCAGTTTACCGAGCCGACCCGTCAACGCCTCGAGGCGGCGCTTCCGGAACACTGGTCACACGATAATCCGGTCGATGTGATCGGCGATGCCCCGCCCGAGCGTTTTCGCGCGGCGGTCGAAGCCTGTCTGGCCGACCCCGGGGTCGATGGACTGCTGGCAATTCTCGCGCCGCTCGCCTCCGCCGACCCGAGTGCCGTGGCGAGCGAGGTCATCGAGGCCGCGCGCAAGACCAAGAAACCTCTATTGGTCAGTTGGATGGGGGCCGCGCGCGTCGCCGATGCGAAGTTGTTGTTCGCACAAAGTCGGGTGCCGCATTTCGCGTCGCCCGAGGCCGCCGTCGATGCCCTGTGGTACTTGGCCGCCCATCACCGCAATCAAAAGCTCTTGATGCAATCCCCAGGGCCCATGTCTCAGGAAGAGGCCCCGGATGTCGAAGGCGCGCGACTGATCATCGAAGGCGTCATGGCGGAAGGGCGCAAGACGCTCGGCATCATCGAGGCCAAGGCGATCCTGTCGGCGTTTCGGATTCCGACGACGCAGGCGGTGCTCGCGCGCACGCCGAACGAGGCGCTGATGGCCGCCCAGGTGCTGGGCTTTCCCGTCGTCATGAAGATCAACTCGCCCGATATCGGCCACAAATCCGATGTCGACGGTGTGCGACTCAATATCGCCGACGCGCTGACGGTGCGTCGGACCTTCACCGAGATCGTCGAGCGTGCGCGGCGCATGCGTCCCGAGGCGCGCATCGAGGGGGTCACGGTTGAACATATGGTGTCGACGCGCGCCGCGCGAGAGCTGATGATCGGTGTCCTGCGTGATTCGATCTTCGGCCCGGTGATCACCTTCGGGGCCGGCGGGACCGACGTCGAGGTGTTGCAGGACCGGACCCTGGGCTTGCCGCCGCTCAATGCCTTCATCATCCAGACGATGATCGGACACGCCCGCGTCAGCCGGCTGATGGGTGCTTTTCAGCACATGCCGCCGATGAACCGCGAGGCGCTGGCGCGGATCCTGCAGCGGGTCTCCGAGATGGTCTGCGAACTGCCGGAGATCATCGACATGGAGATCAACCCGCTGATCGGCAACGATCGTGAAGTGGTCGCGGTCGACGCCCGCATCCAGGTCAACTACCGGCCACCGCAGATGACGACTTACGGCCACATGGCGATCCACCCCTATCCCACCCATCTGATCGAAAGCGTGCAGTTGCCCGATGGCACGGATCTGACGATCCGGCCGATCCGCCCCGAAGACGCGCAGCTCGAGCAGGATTTCGTCCGCGGTCTGTCCGAGCAGACCAAATACTTCCGCTTCATGCAGGCCTTGAAGGAACTGACGCCGGAGATGCTGGTGCGCTTCACGCAGATCGACTACGACCGCGAGATGGCGCTGATCGGTGTCGTCGAGGAACAGGGCGCGGAGGTCGAGGTCGGCGTCGCACGCTATATGTCGCGACCCGGCGGGGAGGCCTGCGAATTCGCGATCGTCGTTGCCGATGCGTGGCGTGCCCGTGGCATCGGGGCGCGCCTGATGCGTTCGCTGATGGAGAATGCCCGCCGACGTGGCCTGCGAGTCATGGAGGGGGAGGTCCTGACGGCCAATACACGGATGCTGGCCTTGATGAAATCGCTGGGTTTTCGCATCGAGCGCGACAAGCTCGACCCAGGGATCAAGATCGTCACCAAGGTCCTCTGAGCGGGAACGGTGCGGGCAGGCTCTCTGTCCGTGTCGGTCAGTCCAGATAGCGACGGATTTCGACGACGCGCCCCAAGATCCGCAGCGTCTTCGGGTCCGGCACCAGCACCGGGTAATCGGGGTTGGCGGGATGAAGCTCGATCCGGTCGGCACGGTAGCGCAGGCGCTTGACCGTCGCCTCTTCGTCGACCAAGGCGACGACGATCGTCCCCTCGTCGGCGTTGTCCTGGCGCCGCACCAGCACGATGTCACCGGCCAGGATGCCGGCGTCACGCATGCTGTCGCCGCGCACGCGCAGCGCGAAGAGTTCGGTCGCGGTACGAAAGCGGTCTGCCGGCACCGGCAGATGACCTTCCAGATCTTCGACCGCCAGTGCCAAGCCCCCGGCGGTGACCCGGCCCAGAATGGGGATCCAATGCAGACGGTTGGTCGAACTCGGTGACGGACCCTGGTCAGGAGCCCGTACCGGTTGATTGGTCAGCCGGTAACCGCGTGCCTGCCCGGGAAGTTTCGCGAGGTGTCCCGACGTGACCAAGGCCTCCAAATGGCTGCGTGCACTTTGAACGGAGCGGAAGCCGAACGCACGCTGGACATCTCTCACCGTTGGCGGTTGCCCGCTCGACAGTCGCTGCCGCATGAATTCGAGGATCCGTTCGCGCGTCTGGCCTGTCGGCGTTCGACCCATCATCGACCCCGGCTCGTCTTTGACAGACCTGGACTCATCGCCGCCCTGTGCTGGCGATCATCAGGCACGGATACCGACGGTGATCGGTGTGGGGTTCGACGCAGGGCATGTCCCGGGATTCGCTGATGCGGTTTCTTTGCGCACAGGATACCGCGTGGATATAGTCAACGAAATTGATTCGCAAGGCGAGGCTGGGGCGTGATCGAAGCTACGAGGTCGGGGGTCGATTCGGGGATCTGGGATCGTTACGAGGAAAGCTTCTTCGGTCGCATGCGGGGCAACCTGGATCGCGACGACTTCACCGAGTACCGTGGTCGCCGTCGCACGGCTGATAACGAAATCGTTGGCTGCTCGCGGGTCTTTCGCGGCCCGAAGCTCGATCGGGTCATGGTCAATCGCTACAGCCTGAAACCCGGGCGGGGCGGGCTGGTGATCTTCGCTTACCCGCGTGTGGAGTACGCGATCCCCTCGTTCCTGCTGCACATCGGCGGCCTCCCTCCAGAACGCACGCTGGCGATCATGGATCTGGCGCCCTGTTCTCCGACATTGGACATGGGCCCGTTCGCACGCGTGGCCGAGACGCATCGCGCCGACCTGAATCTACCCGACACCCGGCTCGATTGGCTGCGTCAGGTCACGTCGCCGCACCTGTTGCACTGCGCCTTTCAGCCGCTCGATCCGGAGCGTTTTCTCGCGACCTTCACCGAGACGATCGAGGTCTGGTGTTCGGCCTACATCGAGCCGGCCGCGCGCGATGACCAAGCGCTGTCGGTCCAGGCCCGGCGCGATGCCATCCTGGCGATGAAAGAGATCCTGTTCAGGAACGATCCGGCCTTTCCGGTGTTCACGCGGGCCTTCGGGCAGGCCATGTCCGATGTGCTGGCCGAAGCCGCCTTTGGCGGCGATCCCGGGCTCGCGGTCGCGCAAGCGGCGGAGCCCTTGCCGACACCCGGGAGCTGGGTCAACAAGAAACTCGGGGTCAGTTGGAATGCCGACGCCCAAGAGCGCGTGCACGAGGCCCCGGCCTTCTTGCGGCCGATGATCCGTCGCATCATCGAGAAGGAGGCGGTCAAGGAGGGGTTGACGGTCGCCACCGTCGAGTTGGTCAAACGCTGCGAAAAGAAATACCGCAGTCGCATGGAGCTCTAGCGGCCTGTCGGAGGCTTCACGAGGGCCTCGAGGACTCCGCCTCGCCGTCATCGGGTTCGGCCGCTCGCCGGGGACCCTTCAGACGGGCGTCCGTCGGTGGGATCGCCTGGCCCAGCACGCGGCCCAGCAGGGCTTTGGAGCGCTGGGCGATCAGCTCGGGTGACAGCCGGCGCTCCCGGAACAGCACGGCCTGCAGGGTGTCCCGATCCTGAAACAGGATCTCCGCCGGGGTCGGGCCAAAGGCGTGGCCGACGCTCACGCGTGCGATCCGGCCTAGGTTCACCCCGCGCCCGTCGTCAAGCAGGATGCAGTGGGGAGCGAGTCCGCGTACCGGGTCCGGTCGGGGGAAATCCACCACCCCCAGCAGCACGTAGGGCCTGTCGCTGATGCGCACGCCGAGCTGCATGTCGCTCGCGTCGAGTTCGGCGATGTAGACGGTCTCACCCACCGCCGCTCGCAGCCGCTTCACCTGCCGGCTATAGTCGGGTGACGGCCACAGCCGGCTCCCCGCCGCGTCGTCGTCCACGGGGATCGCGGGGGCTGGCAGCTGCGGCTCGTGGCTCACGGCGCCGTTTTGCCTGCCAGGGCCGTCCAGGCCGCTGTCAGGGCATTGGCGGCGCGGGCCACGTCGTCGGCCGTGGTGGGCTCCCCCACGCTGAGGCGCACCGCGCCCCGGGCCTGTTCCGGGGACACCCCCATCGCGGCGAGCACTCCGCTCACCGAATCGCCTACTTCGTGGCAGGCGGAACCGACGGACGCCCGTCTGAAGGGTCCCCGGCGAGCGGGCGAGCGCCGCCAGCTCGGCGATGGGCTGAAGGGTGCCGACCTCGTTGTTGGCGTGCATGACGGACACCAGCAGGGTGTCGTCGCGGAGTGCGACGGCCAGGTCCGAGTGAGAGACGCGGCCGGCCTCGTCGACCGGCAGCACCGTCACCACCCACCCCTGCGCCGCCAGGTGCGCCATCGGCCGCGCGACGGCCGGATGCTCGACGGCACTGGTGATGAGATGCCGGCCGCGCCCCCGGAGCGCCAGGGCCACGCCGAGGATGGCAAGATTGTTGCCCTCGGTGGCGCAGCCGGTGAAGACCATCTCCCGGGGTGCGGCGCCAATCAGGGCCGCCACCTGTCCCCGCGCCCGCGTCACCGCGTGCTGCGCCTCCCGGCCGTAGGCATGGCTGGAGGACGGATTGCCGAAGTGCTCGCGCAGATAGGGCAGCACGGCCTCCAGCACCTCGGGTGCGACCGGCGTGGTGGCGTTGTAGTCGAGGTAGATTGGACGGGTCAACGCAGTGCCTCGGTCAGATCGGCGATCAGGTCCTCGGGATCCTCAAGCCCGATCTCGTTTCGTTGTCCTCTGGCGGGGGACGGCATTGCCGTCGACGCTCAAAACACCAGCAGCTGGTCCGCCGCCAGGGTCCGCTCGACCAGCTCGTCCATGGTGCTGCGCCGCGCCCCCTCGATCAGCTCCGCGTCGCCGATGCCGCGGGCGTCCAGGCAGGTGCCGCAAAGCAGCACCTCGCCGGTGCGCAGGATCGACTTCGTCATCAGTTCGAGATTGTAGTAGCCCTGGGGCACCTTCTGTCCGGTCTTGGCGCAGGCCACGGCGTCGGCCATCAGGAACACGGTGACTTCTGCCCCCTTGCCGGCAACGGCCTTGGCCAGGCGCAGACCGTTGAAGCTGCGTTCGGTACCGTAGGGGGGATCGTTGAGGATGAACAGGGCCTTCATGTGGCAACTCCGATTTCAGGTTTGGGGTTGGTGTCAAGTTTTGGGGGTGGCGTCTTCAACTGGCCAGCCGTTGGCCAGCCTGGCGCGGTCATGCCGCCCCGGATAATGTGCACCTCGCCGCGGCTGGGAAGATGAGGCGCAGCAGAGGGGTGTTGAGCACCACCAGGCCGTTGTTGCTGCCCCAGCGCAGGGTCTTGGAGACAATCAGCGCCCGCCGCGGGGCTGCGAGCTCCCACAGGGCCATGAGGACGAAGACGCCGATGAAGGTGCCGAGGCGGATGGCGGCTTCGTGGGTTTCGACGAAACTCCCCATGAACGGGCTCTCCCGGTGCGGATCTGACGACGGGATGCTGGCAGATCCCTCGGGAATATTCAACCCATAGGTTGATTGTATGCTCCTTGACTGCGCGCTCGGACCCCTCGCCAACAGGTCGCCCTGGATGCGCCGCGACCGGACATTGCGCTTCGTGAGCATCAGCACAACTTAACGCGCAATAGGCGGCCGAAGCGCTCGCATCGTCAGGCCATCCTGGCCGGATGGGTCAGGGCTCGCAGCCCAGGCTGCGCCGCAGCCCGCGCTTTTCTTGCTCCGGGGGAACCCTTGTCAGCGTTGGGCGATCACCCGCTTTCGCGTGCGAGGGACGGCTGCAACCGCGGTCACCGAGTGCCCCGGGCGGCTGGTCGCGAGCCCTCGGATCGCACGACAGTCAATGGCGGTCGCCGGCCGGATCGGAGGTGAGCTCGTGGCGGTAGAGCAGATCGATGGCCGACCCCGGATCGGCGACGTGGGCGACGTCTTCAAGGCGTTCCTCAAGCTTGGTTTGACGTCCTTCGGCGGTCCCATCGCCCACCTCGGCTACTTCCGCGACGAGCTGGTGCTGCGCCGCAAATGGCTTTCCGAGGCGGCCTATGCGGATCTGGTCGCCCTGTGCCAGTTCCTGCCCGGTCCGGCGAGCAGCCAGGTGGGGTTCGCGTTGGGGTTCCTGCGTGGGGGCCTGCCCGGCGCCCTGGTCGCCTGGGCCGCCTTCACATTGCCGTCGGTTGCCCTGCTCCTGGCGTTTGCATACGGCGCGGCGGCCTTCGGCGGCCCGCTCGGCCAGGACCTGCTGCACGGCCTCAAGCTGGTGGCCGTGGCGATCGTGGCCCATGCGGTCTGGGGGATGGCGCGTGTGCTGGCGCCGGACCGGCAACGGGCGACGATTGCCCTGGGTGCCGTGCTGATCCTGGCATTCGTACCCAGCGCATTGGGCCAGATCGCGGCCATCCTCGCTGGCGCCGTCGCCGGGACCCTGTGGTGCCGCCGGGTGGATGACGGCGGGGCGGCGCGGCTACCGGTCGTGATTTCGCGGCGTTCGGGGATCTTGCTCCTCGCCGCCTTTTTCCTCCTGCTGCTCGGGCTGCCCGCGGCCGTCGCCCTGTGGTCTGCGCCGGGGCTCGCGCTGTTCGAGGTCTTCTACCGGGCGGGCGCGCTGGTATTCGGCGGCGGGCACGTGGTGCTGCCCCTGCTCGAGGCGCGCTTGGTGGACCCCGGCTGGGTGAGTGCGGACGCCTTTCTCGCCGGCTATGGCGCGGCCCAGGCCGTTCCTGGCCCGCTATTCACCTTTGCTGCCTATCTCGGTGCGATCGCCGAGCCGGGCCCCGATGGGGTCCTCGGAGCTGCGATCGCGTTGTTCGGCATCTTTTTGCCGGGCATGCTGCTGTTGATGGGGGTGCTGCCGTTCTGGGACCGTCTGCGTCGGGATGCACGTATGGGGGCCGCCATGGCCGGCACCAACGCCGCGGTGGTCGGTATCCTGGGCGCAGCCCTCTACCAGCCGGTGTGGACGAGCGCGGTGGCCTCGTCTGCCGATTTCGCCCTCGCGCTGACGGCCTTCGTTCTGCTCGCCGCGTGGAAGGCGCCGCCCTGGCTCGTTGTGCTGGTGACAGTGATCGCCGCGGTGGCGCTCGGCCTCGTCGCGCGATTCGGATGAGCGTCACGGGACCGGCGTGTCCGCGGGCAGATCGCGCGTCTGCTTCCCGATCCGATGCGATCCGGGCCGGGGCGCAGAACTCCGTTCCGCCCAGGGTGCGCAGGATGAAGCGTCCCTAGGAGTCGATCACGACGCGGATCGGCACGGTAGCCGTCCCGCTTACTTCGATAGGGGGTCTGCCGGACGGCTCGGGGGCAGCCTATACTGACCGCCCGCCCCGGTGAGCTTCAGCCCGGGCGTCGAGCGTGATCCCGACGGGAGGTTACCGGACATGGCACAGTCCCCGGGCCCCAAGCAGGCCCTGTTCGAGCAGCTCGCAGTCATCGCCCGGGCCCTGGGCAGTGCCCCGCGGCTGGAATTGCTGGATTTCCTCGCCCAGGGTGAACGCAGCGTGGAAGAGCTGGCTGCGGCCTCCGGCCTGTCCCTCGCCAACACCTCCAAGCATCTGCAGCACCTGAAGGCGTCGGGGCTGGTGCAGGCGCGTCGGGCCGGAAAGCACATCCACTATCGGCTGGGGGACGAGCAGGTCGTCGACGCCGTGGCGGCGCTTCGCCGCCTCGCCGCGGCCCACCTGGAGCGAGTGGATGCCCTGGTTGCCAGCTATCTCACCAGCCGAGACGCGCTGGAGCCCGTGCCCGCGGGCGATTTGCTGGCCAGGGCCCGGGACGGCCTGGTCACTGTCATCGACGTCCGTCCCCCGGAGGAGTACGCCCAGGGGCACATCCCGGGGGCCATCAACATCCCCCTGGAACGGCTGGAGGGCGACCTCGCGAAGCTGCTGCCCACCGAGCGGGAGGTCGTCGCCTACTGCCGAGGGCCCTGGTGCGTCCTGTCCTTCGAGGCGGTCGCACGCCTGCGGCGCGCCGGTCTCGCGGCCCGCCGGCTCGAAGATGGCCTCCCGGAATGGCGGCGGGCCGGGTTGCCGGTCGCTTCTGATTGAGATTCGGGTGGTACCGGCCTAGCCAGGCGGGAAGCCTGATGGACCTTATGACAGGATGCCGACGACGGCGCCAGTCATCAGGGTCGCGAGCGTGCCGCCGAATACGGCTTTGAGACCCAGGCCGACGATCTCGCTTCGGCGTTCCGGTGCCATGGCGCCCAGGCCGCCGATCATGATCCCGAGGCTGCCGAGGTTCGCGAAGCCACACAGTGCGTACGTCATGATCAGTCGACTACGGTCGCTCAAGGCTTCTGCGGGTAGATCGGCGAGGGCGAGGTAGGCGACCAATTCGTTGAGCACCGTCTTGATGCCCATCAGCGAACCGGCGGTGACGGCCTCGGACCAGGGGATGCCGATCAGCCACACGGCAGGCGCCAGCAGCCAGCCGAGGAGGCGCTGCGCGGTCAGCGGGGCGCCGGCGACATCGGGCAGCAATCCGAGGGCCTGATTGGCGAGGCTCACCAGCGCGATCATGACCACCAGCATGGCGATGATGTTGAGCCACAGAGGGATCGCATCGAGAGCGCCGCGGGTGACCGCGTCCATCGCGCTGACGGAATGTGGTCGCATCTCGGCGCTGACATCCGGCTCCGCGTGTTGTGGCGGCACCAGGACGCCCGCGATCAGCAAGGCGGCGGGGGCGCTGATCAGTGAGGCCGTCAACAGGTGGCCGAGGGGTTCTTCGATGACGCCTGCGAGAAAACCCGCGTACAACACCATGACGGTGCCGGCGATCGTCGCCATGCCGCAGGTCATCAGCGCGAACAGCGCGCTGCGCGACATGCCCAGCAGGTATGGCCGGATCAGCAGCGGCGCCTCGGTCATCCCGACGAACACATTGGCGGCGGCGCCGAGACCGACGGGGCCGCCAGTCCCCATCACGCGGCGCAGCAACCAGGCGAATGCGCGTACCAGCCAGGGCAGGATCCGCCAATGGAAGAGCAGGGCCGACAGGGCGCTGATCACCAGGATCAGCGGGAGGGCGCGGAAGGCCAGCACGAAGCTGTTCTGCGGATAGCGCTCATCGAACGGTGCCGCGCCCCCGCCGAGGTATCCGAAGACCAACTCGGTGCCATCTTGCGTCGCCGTCTGTAGGGCCACGACGAAGTCATTGAGAACGAGAAAGGCCTGTTGCAGCGGTGATAGTTTCAGCAGGACCAAAGCGATCAGGAACTGAAGCGTCAGCCCGGCCAGGATCAGCCTGGGGCGGACCCGGCCACGCTCCTCGCTGAACACCCAGGCGATGCCGATCAGCACGATCAGCCCGAACGAGGCCTGCAGAACCAGTGTCAGGTTTTCGCTCATCGGGGTCCGAATCAGGGTCCGAGTGGTTGGTCTTCGTGGTCAAGGCCAGTGTCGGGCCGCCGATTTCCCGCTGACATCGGCGCAAGCGAAGAGACCGCGGTCAGGACGGACGCTGTCCGGAACCTCGCCAGGTCGCCGGCGAGCGGGGGATGCCCGTGACCGGCGGCGTGCGCGATCCGTCGGGTTGTGACCGACGCCGTTCGTCGCGCTGGCGGCGGCAGAAGGTCGCGCGGCTCAGCGGTGTCGATCGAACGCAAAAAGAAGCCCCGCTGCCTGGGGAGGGCAGCGGGGAAATGGATTCCCCGGCTGGGGCGGCCGGGAAACAGGGAGCCCCGCGGGGGAGGGGGATTCCGCGTGACTCCGCAGTCGTTGGCCTTCGCACTAGGTGAGAGTTGCGACCGACGAAAAAGTTCAGCGATTTTGTCGGTCTTGATACGTCGCCCGCGATGACGGGACGGGGGCCTATCAAGTCGACCTCTCGGCTTGGCCGCCGAGAAATCCAACTCTCCACGGCTAATGAGAGTGGGGATCGTCACCGCCTAACGCAAATCTCGGATCTGCGGCCGCCAGCCGATCGTCGGCTAGGACGGCGAGGTTTGCCTGCTGCTCGGCTGCTTGGGTAGCCGGCCGATAGAGATATAGGACAAACCGGCGGCGAGCACCTGCGTTGGGTCGAGGACGTTGCGGCCATCGAAGATCACCGGGTCCGTCAGCCGTTCTTTGATCTCGGCATAATCGGGGCTCCGGAACTGAGTCCACTCCGTCACGATGACGAGCGCGTCGGCGCCGGCGACGGCGGACATCGCGTCGGGGGTCAGCGTCAGGTCAGGACGGTCGCCGTAGAGGCGTTGCGTCTCGTCCATCGCCGCCGGGTCGAACGCGCGGACCGCTGCCCCAGCCTGCCACAATGCCTCGATGAGCCTGCGGCTCGATGCCTCGCGCATGTCATCGGTGTTCGGTTTGAAGGACAGGCCCCAGATCGCCACCGTCCGTCCAGCAAGCTCCCCGCGATAGTAGTCGTGGATCTTCTGGAACAGGAGATCCTTCTGCCGCTCATTCACGGCCTCCACGGCCGTCAGCAACTGCGCCTCGTATCCGATCGCGCGGGCCGAGTGGGCGAGGGCGCGGACGTCCTTCGGAAAACAGGATCCGCCATAACCGCAACCCGGGTAGATGAACTGATAACCGATCCGCGGATCCGAGCCGATGCCGACGCGGACGCGCTCTATGTCCGCGCCGACGGCCTCGGCGATGTTGGACAACTCGTTCATGAAGCTGATCTTGGTGGCCAGCATCGCATTGGCGGCATATTTGGTCAGCTCGGCCGATCGCACATCCATGATCATGACCCGGTCATGGTTGCGATTGAAGGGCGCGTACAGGGCACGCAACAGCTCGGCGGTTCGCGGGTTGTCGGTCCCGACGATGATGCGATCGGGCCGCATGAAGTCCTCGATCGCCGCGCCCTCCTTCAAGAACTCCGGGTTGGAGACGACATCGAAGTCGACATCGATGTTGCGCGCCGCCAGCGCCGCCTGGACGCACGCGGCGACCTTGTCCGCGGTGCCGACCGGGACCGTCGACTTGTCGACGATCACCCGATAGTTGTCCATGTGCTGCCCGATCGTTTGCGCGACCGCGAGCACATGCTTCAGGTCTGCCGAGCCGTCTTCGTCGGGGGGCGTGCCGACGGCGATGAATTGGAACAGGCCGTGTTGCACCCCGAACGCCGCATCGGTCGAGAACACCAGCCGCCCGGCGGCATGGTTGGAGGACACGAGTTCTTCCAGCCCCGGCTCGTAGATCGGGATGCCGCCGCTGTTGAGGAGGGCGATCTTGTCCGGATCGACGTCGATGCAGACCACGTGGTTACCAGCCTCGGCCAAGCACGCCCCTGTCACCAGGCCCACATAGCCGCTACCGAAGATAGTTACGTCCATCGTGCTCCCCAATTAGCTCAACGGTCTGAAATGTTTCAGCTCGGCCCGGCCGCGCGGTCTTCACCGGCGGCTGAAGCGTCAAGAACCCTTGTCGTGGTGCTCGGCGGGGTCGGGTCGCTGACTCCGTCGAGTGGCTCCCCCGAGGATTGCCTCGCCGTGTCACGCTGTGTGTGGTAACGGCGCCCAATCTTAACAGGTGCCGGACGCTGGGGCCTAGCGGCTAAGGTCTTGGTGCCCGGCCCAGCGGTCTTGCAGGCGTCGCGCGCAGATCGCCGCCCGGCAGGGCGTCCGGGGGCAGGCCAACGACAAGAAAAGCGGCTCGGGCATGCTCCGACGAGATGCAGAGAGAGTCATGGTCGGATCCGATGTCGGCCGGGCTGGTCCTCTCGGGATACAATTCCACTGCCGCAGTGCGGTCTGTGCCGACGGGGCTTCAGCAAGCCTCTCGCCAGGTTGAAGAGATCGATCCGCCGAGAACCGGCTCGCCGAGACCGCGGTCCCAAACTGAACGAGGGGGCGGTGCGTCGGCGTTTTCACGGGCGCAGGCCTTGCGGTTGCGATTCCGATTCCGCCGAACGACTCGGCTTTGTGACTTCAGAGGAGGATGGATCATGAACAGGCTTACACGCGATGAGCTCAAGCAGTGGATCGATCACGGCGAGGCCGGCTGGCTGATCAACGTGCTCGATCCAACGGCCTTCGAGCAGGCTCGTATCCCCGGGTCCCACAATATCTCGATCGGCTCCAAGGACTTCGAGGCACGCGTGGAGACGCTGACTGGCGGAAAGGACTGCCGCATCGTCGTCTATTGCTCGAGCTTCGAGTGCGATGCGTCCGAAGCCGCGGCAAAGAGGCTGGCGCAGGCCGGGTTCGGCCAGGTCTATCGATACGAGGGTGGCATGAAGGACTGGCGCGAGGCCGCTTACCCGGTCGAGGGCGAATCGGGGTCCGTCGACTGACGCCCGAGGGCGGGCCGCGCGGGGCCAGAGGAGGTAAGATCGCCGTTGCGGTGCTTCGTGCGCTCGTCAAGGACTCGCGACACGCGCTCGACAGGTACTGCGCCTGCCCGATGGCACCTTGCGGCCGGCGCCACTCGGGTCGCGGTTACGAACGACGCCCGGGTGCATGGCGCTTGTTCCGTGCAAAATCGCGCGGTTATACTGAAACGTCTCGACACAAAGAACCCGAGGCGGTTCCCGTCCACGAGGAACCGCCTTTTTTATTTTTCGCGTTTTTCGTTGCGCGGCGAGAGGGGGGTTGATGACATGGGTGAACCCTTGATGTCCACCTACCGGCGACTTCCTGTCACCTTCGCTCGGGGTGAGGGGGTATGGCTTTGGGACACCGCAGGCCGACGCTATCTGGATGCCTTGTCGGGTATCGCGGTGTGTGGCCTGGGTCACGCTCACCCGGCCATCCGCGAGGCCCTGTGTGATCAAGCCGGGCGCCTGATCCACACGTCCAATCTTTACCGGATCGCCGAACAGGAGACCTTGGGTCGCGAGCTGACGCGTCTCGCCGGCATGGATCGCGTGTTTCTCGCCAACTCCGGGGCCGAGGCCAACGAGGCCGCGATCAAACTCGCCCGGCTTCGCGCCCATCAACAGGGCATCAAGGATCCGGCGATCCTGGTTGCCGAAGGCAGCTTCCATGGGCGAACCCTGGCGACCTTGAGCGCGACCGGGAACCGCAAGGTCCAAGCCGGGTTCGAGCCGCTCGTACAGGGCTTCGTGCGCGTGCCTTACGGGGACCTGGAGGCCGTCACGAAGGCCGCTGCCCATCGGCCGAACCTGGTCGCGGTCATGGTCGAGCCGCTGCAAGGTGAAGGCGGCATCCAGATCCCGCCCGATGATTACCTACCGCAGCTGCGCGACCTCTGTGATCGGCACGGGTGGCTGCTGATCCTCGACGAGATCCAATCCGGTATGGGGCGGACCGGTCGGCTGTTCGCGCACCAGCATAGCGGGATCCAGCCGGATGTCATGACGCTGGCGAAGGGGTTGGGCAACGGCGTGCCGATCGGGGCCTGTCTGGCGCGCGGTGCGGCGGCCGAGGTCTTGGGTCCGGGTACCCACGGCTCGACCTTCGGCGGCAACCCGCTGGCCTGCCGTGCCGCGCTCGCGGTCCTGGAGACACTGCGGACCCAGGACCTGATCGACCAGGCGCGCGACATGGGGGCCTATCTTCTTGCCGGCTTGCGCGAGGCGCTCGCGGGGCTCGACGGCGTTTGCGAGATCCGCGGACGCGGGCTGATGCTCGGCATCGAACTGGATCGGCCGTGCGCCGTGCTCGTCGAGCGCGCTTTGGCCGAGGGCCTGCTGATCAATGTCACGGCCGACCGGGTGATTCGCTTGTTGCCGCCGTTGATCATCGAGCGGCCCGAGGCGGACCAGATCATCGAAACCCTGGCCGCCCTGATCCAGCGCTTCACTCGAGAGGGATGACCGCGATGTCCGTGAACCCACGCCAATGCCGGCACTTCCTGGCGCTGTCCGACCTGACGCCGGACGAGGCGCACCGGCTGCTCGAGCGCGCGATCGAACTGAAACGGATGCTGAACGCCGGCGAGACCTATCTGCCGCTCAAGCACCGCACGCTCGCGATGATCTTCGAGAAGTCCTCGACCCGTACCCGTGTCTCGTTCGAAACCGCGATGGCCCAGTTCGGTGGCCACGCCCTGTTCCTCTCGCCGCGCGACACGCAGCTCGGTCGCGGCGAGCCGGTCGAGGACAGCGCCCGCGTGCTGTCGCGGATGGTCGACCTGATCATGATCCGTACCTTCGATCATGCGATCGTCGAGCGTTTCGCCGCCCATTCCCGCGTGCCCGTGATCAATGGCCTGACCGATCGCCTCCACCCGTGCCAGTTGCTGGCCGACATGCAGACCTATCTCGAACACCGCGGCGCGATCCGCGGCCGACGGGTCGCCTGGATCGGCGATGGCAACAACATGTGCCACTCCTATATCGAGGCGGCCCGGATCTTCGACTTCGAGCTGCGCATGGCCTGTCCCGAGGGCTTCGAACCGGACGGCGACATGCTCGACCAGGCCAGGGACCATTGCACGCTGGTCGGCGATCCTTTCGTGGCGGCCTCGGAGGCCGATCTGGTCGTCACCGATGTCTGGGCCAGCATGGGTCAGGAGGCCGAGCAGGCGGCTCGCCTCGAGGCCTTTGCGCCCTTTCAGGTCGACGACCGGATCATGGCCCAAGCCCGTCCAAACGCCCTCTTCATGCATTGCCTGCCGGCCCATCGTGGCGAAGAGGTGTCCGCATCGGTCATCGACGGCCCTCGATCCGTGGTCTGGGACGAGGCCGAGAACCGCCTGCACTCGCAGAAGGCGTTGCTGGAATTCCTAGCGGCCGCCAAGGCCGGATAATCCTTGGCCGGCCGACGGTGCCATCCGGCCTTCGCAGGCCGATGCGCCCACATCAGGCTCGACCGCACCCAACCGATGCCGACCGAGCATGCGGCAGCGTATCGGCTGTTTCGTGCGCCGCATGGGCACCCGGGGTAACCGTGAATTGGGGACTGGTATGACCAAAGGGCTGATGGTCAATCGGGCGGTCACCCCGCATGCCGCTCGCTGATTCCCGTTTCCTGGCGAGAAGCGGTGTGACTTATTTTTATTGTCTCGTATTCAGTCGCGCACAGAACAGATTCGTCTCAAGCCTTGCTAAAAAGCGGTGGCTATCCTCGATTCTTAGCCTTGACAAAAACAATTCAGCACTGGGCTCTCTGACCTGGGCCTTTGGGTTGGTCTAACCGAAAACCTTTTTTGTTTAACCGCTTAGGCGCTTGGAAATAGAGTCGGTCGGCGCCGATCTGACCCGACTTTACGGGTTTCCGCAACACCTGGTTTCGTCAATTCCCCTTGACGTCACTCATAATTGACAGCTAGATTCGGCCAATCCGAATCGTGTCCAATTCGAGCTCGTTAAGAGAGCGATCTGTTTTGACAACCCTCTCGCCAGCCACTGTGATCGATCGCCGCGCTAGCGGCGGTGGGGTGGCTGCGCGTCGTTCGGCCCGCCTGGCCGATTCGTCTTCTTCCACCGCGCTGGTCGTACCAGCTTTTCATTCCCGGACAAGGACTGGCTCATGTTGTTGATCAGCTTCCTTATCGTCTTTCCTCTACTCGCTGCTCTGGCGATCGCGTTTGCGCCAACGGCGGATCTGCGCAGCGCATTCGTGCGCTGGTCGGCCCTCGCGCTGGCGATCGCGTCGGTCGTCCTGGCCGTCGCCTATTTCCGTACCGGTCCCGAGTTCTTCAGCCTCGGTGACACTTGGAACGGACTCCTCGATCAGGTCTTCCTGCTCGGTGGGATCGCGGTCGCCCTGGTGCTTTTGTACCTGTGCCGACGGATCTCGGTCCGACAGTGGTACATCCCGGCGCTGATCCTGCTGCAAATGGGGCTGATCCTGGTTGCCGAACTGGCGCCCGGGCATCCCGAGGTCGCGCGGCCCTTCTACGTCGACAGTTTCTCGATCCTGATGGCGCTGATCGTCGGTGTCGTCGGCTGGCTGATCGCGGTCTACGCAGTCCGCTACATGCGCGACTACCATGCGCAACATCCGGAGGTGCGCGACCGGCAGCCGGCCTTTTTCGCCATCGTCTTCCTGTTCTGCGCGGCGATGTTCGGGATCGTGCTGACCAATCATCTGCCGGGGCTCTTCTTCTTCTGGGAGATCACGACCCTCTGTTCCTTCTGGTTGATCGGCTATTCGGGGACCGCCGAGGCGATGCGCAACGCCTACCGGGCCCTCACGATGAACCTGATCGGCGGCGTCTTCTTCGCCGCCGCGATCGTGTGGCTGACCTTCAACCCCGAGCTGCAAACCTGGGAGCTCGACGTCGTGATCGCGAACGGCGGCGCTGCGGCCCTGATCCCGGCGGCATTGATCGCGGTGGCCGGTCTGACCAAGGCCGCCCAGATGCCGTTCCACACCTGGCTGCTTGGCGCCATGGTCGCCCCGACCCCGGTCTCGGCCCTGCTGCACTCGAGCACCATGGTCAAGGCCGGCGTCTTCATCCTCGTCAAGTTCGCGCCCGTCTATCACGGGACAGAGGTCGGGCTGTTGTTGGCCCTGATCGGGGGCGTCACCTTCCTCGCGACCTCGCTGATTGCCGTCAATCAGCGCAACGCCAAGCTGGTCCTCGCCTATTCGACGATCGCGAACCTCGGGCTCGTGGTCATGTGCGCCGGCGTCGGCACCACGGCGACCCTATGGGCCGCGATGCTGTTGATCCTGTTCCATGCGGTGGCCAAGGCTCTGTTGTTCCTCAGCGTCGGCACGACCGAACACCTGGTCCACAGTCGAGACATCGAGGACATGGATGGGCTCGTGTACCGACGCCCGGTCCTGGCGATGACCTTGATGGTCGGCATGCTCGGCATGTTCCTCGCGCCCTTCGGCATGCTGATCAGCAAGTACACCTGCTTTCAGGCCTTCCTGACCGTCGATGTCTTTCCCGGTGGCGGCATCCTGTTGATGGCGATCCTGGCCTTCGGCAGTGCCCCGACCTTGTTCTTCTGGACCAAATGGATGGGCAAGCTGGTCGCGATGCCCAGGCGTACCCCGGAGCCGATGCCCGAGGTGCCACGCGAACAGGCCTTCGCCTTGCTCGCCCTGACCGGCCTCACCTATTTGGCCTGCGTGCTGTATCCGTTCGTCGACTGGGCCTTCATCCTGCCTTACACGCAGGCCCTGGCCGATGCCGGTCTGGTGCCGCCGCCGTCGGACTCGACCCACTGGGAGACCTTCATCCTGATGTCGGTGATGCTCGCCGGCATGTTCCTGCTGCCCGTGCTCTTCTGGCTGCGACCACCGCATTACGCCACCGTCAGCGGCTATCTGTCCGGCGCCAACGTGGCTGGAAGCGCGTCCTACCGCGGTGCGATGGGCGGCGAGCGCGAGGTCACGGCGCGTGGTTACTACCTGACCGCGTTTCTCGATGAACAGAGGCTGACTCGTCAGGGGCTGATCGCCGCTGGCATTTTGATGATCGCGATGCTCATGGGGGCGGCGCTATGAATCTCGAATACTGGGGCTTCGCGCTCGCCTTCATCGTGTTGGGCCCCGTCGTCGGGGGCTTGCTGGCCGGCATCGACCGGCGCCTGACCGCGCGGATGCAATCCCGGCAGGGGCCGCCCTTGTTGCAGCCCTTCTACGACGTGCTGAAGCTGTTCGAGAAGGACACGACGGTCGTCACCCATCTGCAGACGCTGTATCTGTGGGCCTTTTTGTTCTTCATGGTGATCGCCGGGGTCATCATCTTCCTCGGCGGCAACCTGCTGCTCAGCCTGTTCGCGATGACCGTGTCCGGCATCTTCCTGTGTCTGGCCGCCGAATCGACGAACTCGCCCTACAGCAAGATCGGCTCGGCGCGCGAGATGCTGCTGATGATGGCCTACGAGCCGATGCTGATCATCGTGCCGCTCGGGTTCTTCCTGGTCGTCGGCAGCTTCCAGGTCGCCGACATCCTCGCCGGCGAGCCATCGCAGGTCGTGCAACTGCTCGGCGTCCTGATCGGCTTCCTGTTCGTCCTGACCATCAAGCTGCGCAAGTCGCCGTTCGACATCAGTACCTCGCACCATGGCCACCAGGAGCTGGTCAAGGGCTTGACGACGGACATGAGCGGCCGCGACCTGGCCCTGGTCGAGATCGGCCATTGGTACGAGAATGTCATCCTGCTGGCCTGGCTCTACCTGTTCTTCGGCCCGCTCGGGCTGCTGTGGGCCCTGCCGATCGCCGTGGTCCTGTTCTTCGCCGAGGTCCTGGTCGACAATACCAATGCACGACTCAAGTGGGGCACGACCGTCAAGGCCTCCTGGTGGGTCGCGGTCCTCTTCGGTGTGACCAACCTTCTGGTGCTGCCGTTCATCTGAGCCTAATCATGAGCTTCCTGACCAAATCCCCTTGGATCCTCCATTACGCGGCCACGAGCTGCAATGGTTGTGACATCGAGCTGCTGGCCTGTCTGACGCCGCTGTACGACGTCGAGCGGTTCGGCATCATCAACACCGGTAATCCGAAGCACGCCGACATCCTGATGGTCACGGGTTCGGTGAACGAGGAGTCGCGCAAGGTCCTCGAGAACCTCTACGAGCAGATGCCGGACCCCAAGGCCGTGATCGCGATCGGCGCCTGTGCGCTGAGCGGCGGGATCTTTCGCGAGGCCTACAATGTCTATGGCGGGATCGACCAGGTGATCCCGGTCGATGTCTACGTCGCCGGCTGTGCCGCCCGGCCCGAGAGCATCATCGACGGCGTCGTCCGCGCCCTCGGGGTCCTCGAGGAGCGTAGCAAGAATCGTGTGCGGCAACGCAAGGTGGCCTGAATCATGAGCCAAGCCGAACCATTCAACGAGATCGAGTTGGATCAATGGGTCGCGACCGCCGAAGGGCTCCGTGCCGACGGCTATCGCCTGGTGCAGATGACCGGGACCGCGCGTCCCGATCACTTCGAGGTCATGGCGAGTTTCGACAAGGACTATCGCTGCGCGAACTACCGCATGCGGATATCCCGGGAGCACCCGCAACTGCCGAGCATCAGCGGCATCTTCCTGGCGGCCTTCACCTATGAAAACGAGTTGAAGGACCTGTTCGGTTTCGAGGTCCCCGGCCTCGCCATCGACTACGGCGGCAACTTCCTGCGGACCAAGACCAAGATCCCCTTCGCCGGATCCGTGACGACCAAGAAGGGGCCCACGACCGCGAGTTCCCAGCCGGCCGCAAACCCGGAGCAATAGATCATGGCCAATCGCACCATCGTCCCGTTCGGGCCGCAGCATCCGGTCCTGCCCGAGCCGATCCATCTGGATCTCGAGCTCGAAGACGAAACCGTGATGCAGGCGTTGCCGTCGGTCGGCTATGTGCATCGCGGCCTCGAGTTGCTCGCCGAGCATCACGACTACCTGGACATGGCCCATGTCGCCGAGCGGATCTGCGGCATCTGCAGCTTCATCCACAGCCAGGGCTACTGCCAAACCGTCGAGGGGCTGATGGGCCTCGAGGTCCCGCCGCGCGCCGTGTATCTGCGCACCATGTGGGCCGAGATCTCGCGCATCCAGAGCCACCTGCTGTGGTTCGGCCTGGTCGCCGACGCCTTCGGCTACGAAAGCCTGTTCCAGCACAGCTGGCGGATCCGCGAGCAGATCGTCGACATCATCGAGGAGACCGCCGGCGGACGGGTCATCTACGGGACCTGCAAGGTCGGTGGTGTGCGTCGCGATGTCGACAACGAGACGCTGCAACGGATCGGCCGCCACATCCGCGAGATCGAGGCCGAGTACAACGAACTGGCCGACATCTTCCGCAACGACCGCACGATCCGTAAGCGCACGGTCGGCATCGGCATGCTCGAACCCGAGAACGCGCACGCGCTCGGCGCGGTCGGCCCGGTCGCCCGCGCCAGCGGCATCGCGTTCGATGGCCGCCGGCTCGGCTATGCCGCCTATCCGGAGCTCGACTGGGAGCCGGTCGTCGAACAGGCTGGCGACAGCTTCGCCCGCTGCGAGGTGCGCCTGCGCGAGATCAACCAGTCCTTCGATCTGATCGCGCAATGCATCGCGCGGATGCCCGACGGCGAGATCGAGGTCTCGATCAAGGGCAAGCGTCCGCAGGGCGAGGTCATGGGGCGGCTCGAGCAGCCACGCGGCGAGGTCTGCTATTACATGCAGGCCGACGGCAAGAAGAACCTGCAGCGGTTCCGCGTCCGCACCCCGACCTTCGCCAACATCGCCCCGTTGGTTCACATGCTCAAAGGCTGCGACCTGGCCGATGTGCCCGTCATCACGCTGTCGATCGACCCCTGCGTGAGCTGCACCGAGAGATGATGTCATGACCGTACCCTGGTACTCGATCTCCGCGCTCGTCACCAAGAGCGCGCTCCACAAGCCGGCCACGCGCCTTTACCCGTTCGAGAAGCGCGCCCCTTACGCGCGCACCCGCGGGCACATCCAGTTCAAGATCGACGATTGCAACTACTGCGGCATCTGCGCGCACAAGTGCCCGACCCACGCGATCGTGACCAACAAGAAGGCCAAGACCTGGGCCATCGATCACACCCTGTGCATCCTGTGCAACAGTTGTGTCGACGAGTGTCGCGAAGGCTGCATCACGCTGAGCAATCATCCGCTCGCCCCGCTCGGTCCGGCCGATGTCGCCCGATTCCGCGAGGAATACCAGGCGCCGCCCCCGCCACCGCCGACCGAGGTGGAACTGACCCCGCGCGACCCCGCCGCGCCATGAACAGCTCGCGGGCTCCGGTCGAACCGAGCGGACGCTGGGCTCGGGTTCGGTAGGGTCGCGCCGAGAGGGCCGACCAGCGGAGTCCCGGAGGCCAGTCCGAAGACGAGCGCACCGCCGAGGTGCGCTCTCGACAGAGCGCCGCGCGCATCGGTGCCCGCGGCGCGGCTCACCTTTTCGCGGTGCAGCGACAGCAAGCGTTTGACACGCCAGATCGGCTGACGGCGAGCCCCTGCACCTCCTCGTTGCTCCTTCGACCCCGAGAGGTCATCCTGCTCCGCGTTGTCCGGGGCTGCCACACATCGCCTTGTTCGCAACTCCATGACCTGCGGTGGCCGCGGTGCGCCCGTTCATCACGACGACGTACCCACTGCGAACGGCTACAATGAGCCGTTTTTGCCGCTGAGGAAGCCCCTATGTTCGACAAATCCATGCAAATCGCGGGTTATGACGATGAGCTGTGGCAGGCGATCCAGGACGAGGAGCGCCGCCAGGAAGAGCACATCGAGCTGATCGCCTCGGAGAACTACACGAGCCCGCGCGTCATGCAGGCCCAGGGCGGGGTCATGACGAACAAGTATGCCGAGGGCTATCCCGGCAAACGCTACTACGGCGGTTGCGAGCATGTCGATGTCGCCGAACGTTTGGCGATCGAGCGGGCCAAGCAGCTGTTCGGCGCCGATTACGCGAACGTCCAGCCGCACTCGGGATCCCAGGCCAACGCGGCCGTCTACATGGCGTTGTGCGAGGCCGGCGACACCGTGCTGGGTATGAGTCTCGCCCATGGCGGGCATCTGACACATGGCGCCAAACCGAACTTCTCCGGCAAGCTGTACAAGGCCGTTCAGTACGGGCTCGATACGGCCACCGGCGAGATCGACTATGCGGAGGTCGAGCGGCTCGCGCGCGAGCACCGGCCGCGGATGATCGTCGCCGGCTTCTCGGCCTATTCGCGGGTCGTCGACTGGGCGCGCTTCCGGGCCATCGCCGACGAGGTCGGTGCCTATCTGCTCGTCGACATGGCGCACGTCGCCGGCCTGGTCGCCGCCGGTCTCTACCCGAGCCCGGTCGCGATCGCCGACGTCACCACGACCACGACGCACAAGACCCTGCGCGGCCCGCGCGGCGGCCTGATCCTGGCCAAGGCCAACCCGGAGATCGAGAAACGACTCAACTCCCTGGTCTTCCCCGGTACCCAGGGCGGGCCTTTGATGCACGTGATCGCGGCCAAGGCCGTGGCCTTCAAGGAGGCGATGGAGCCGGCGTTCCGCGTCTACCAGCAACAGGTCATCGACAACGCCCGCGCGATGGCCGAGGTGTTTCTCGCGCGCGGCTTCGACGTCGTCTCCGGCGGAACCGACGACCACCTGTTCCTGGTCAGCTTCATCCAGCAGGGCCTGACCGGCAAGGACGTCGACGCTTGGCTCGGCGCCGCGAACATCACGGTCAACAAGAACGCCGTGCCGAACGATCCGCAGTCGCCGTTCGTCACCAGCGGGATTCGCGTTGGCACGCCGGCGATCACGACCCGCGGTCTGGGTGTCGATGAGGCTCGCGAGCTCGCCGGCTGGATGTGCGATGTCATCGATGCCCGCGGCGAACAAGCCGTCATCGATCGGGTCAAGAAAACGGTCCTCGCCCTCTGCGCCCGTTTCCCGGTCTACGAGCGGGGCTGACGCGGGCACACCGATCGCAGGGCGAGGCCAGAACCACGCGGAGAGTCGGCGATGCGCTGTCCCTTTTGCGGTGCCCAGGATACGAAGGTGACCGACTCGCGCCTGTCGGGCGAGGGCGATCAGGTACGGCGGCGGCGGCGCTGCGTCGTGTGCAAGGAGCGCTTCACGACCTACGAAAGCGCCGAGCTCAACCTGCCGCGGATCATCAAGCGCGACGGCAGCCGCGTGCCCTTCGACGGGCGCAAGGTGCGCTCGGGCATGATGCGCGCGTTGGAGAAACGCCCGGTCAGCACCGAGGACGTCGATGCGGCGCTCGCGCGGATCAACCGGCGTCTGTTGGGGAGCGGTGAGAGCGAGGTGCCCGCGCGGCGGATCGGGGAGCTGGTCATGGATGAGCTGCGCGGGCTCGATCAGGTCGCCTACGTCCGTTTCGCGTCCGTCTACCGCAAGTTCGAGGACGTCAACGCGTTCCGCGAGGAGATCGAGCGGCTCGAACGCCAACTGTCGCCCGAGGCCACGCGGAAACAGCTCGACCTGCTCGGCGAGCTGGAGAAGAAGGGTTGACGACGAGCGCCGATCCGGTCTGGATGGCCCGGGCGCTCCAGCTCGCCGAGCGCGGCCGCTTCACGACCGACCCGAACCCGCGGGTCGGCTGCGTGCTGGTCAAGGACGGCGCGTCGGTCG